>VBLM01000418.1 GCA_005879095.1 Deltaproteobacteria bacterium | reverse complement strand
GCGCAGCTGCCGGCGGAAAAGTGCGGGGCGTGCGGGCAGATCGCGATCCAGGGCCACGACATGAAGTTGTTCGAGCTGCGGGTGGCCATAGAGCTGGCCAAGGCCGGACCGCGGGCGGCCGAGTCGTTCAAGTTCCTCCGCAAGGCCGTCGGCCTCGAACCGGCGGGCCTCGCCGAGCTGCTCGATCTGCCCGAGGAATTCGTCGGCTACTGGGAGAAGGGCGAATGGCCCGTCGACCCGCGCGCGCACGCCGTCCTCTGCTCGCTGGTGCTGGCCAAGTTCGAGCAGAAGCCCTCGTCGCTCGACTGCCTCGCGGTGCTGCGCGAGCCGCGCAAGCTGGCGCGGAAGGTGCGCGTGACGCTGATCGACGCCCTCGGTCACGCAGCCAAGACGCTGCAGTTCGGCAGCGCCGCCCGAAGCGCTCCCGCGACGGCGTAATTAATTCGGGGACACAATACGTATTTCACTGTACTGCGCGAGTGGCGCGCCCCGCTTGAGCCTTGAAATTCAGGCTCGGGAGGGGGAATTCACCGTACCGGTAAATACGTATTGTGTCCCCGGATTCGCGCACCGCCCAGGACTTCTTCGCCGCGATAGAAGACTGCGCTCTGGCCGGGCGCGACGCCGATCGCCGGCTCGTCCAGCATGACCTTGTCGTCCCGAACTGTGCATGCGAGCGGCTTGCCGCGATGCCGCACTTGGACTTCGCAACGCAGGTCTGTGCCGGGCTTTTCCGAAACCCAGCTGGGCTCCGCGATCCCGAAAGCGCGTCGCGAAGCTTGATCGTGCGTGCCGACAACCACCCGCTGCTTTGAAGCGTCGAGCGCGGCGACGTAGAGCGGAAGCGGCCGCGAGACCGATAGACCCTTCCGCTGACCGACCGTGAACCGGTGCACGCCGGCGTGCTCGCCGAGAACGTGCCCGTCGAGGTCGACGATTTCGCCGCGAGCGCGAGCGACGCCGTGCGACTCGAGAAAATCGCCGAGCGGCGTCGAACCGACGAAACAGACTTCCATGCTCTCCGCCTTGTTCGCGTTGGGCAGCCCGCGCTCGCGCGCCAGCGCGCGCACTTCGGTCTTGGTCAGCTCGCCGAGCGGAAACCGGACCAGCGCCAGCTCTTCCTGCGTCAGCCCGTGCAGGAAATAGCTCTGATCTTTCGACGCATCGCGAGCCCGCAAGAGCCGATACCGGCCTTGGGCAAATTCCACCCGCGCGTAATGGCCGGTCACCAACTCGCCGGCGCCGAGCCTGCGCGCACGGTCGAGAAGCCAGTCGAACTTGACGTGATCGTTGCAGCGCACGCACGGATTGGGCGTCTCCCCGCGCGCATACGCCTGCACGAACGGCTCGATCACTTTCGCGCGAAACCGCTCCTGCGCGTCGTAGACATAGAACCGGATCCCGATCGCCGCCGCCGCCCGCCGCGCGTCGTACAAGTCGTCCGGTGCGCAGCAGGTCTTCCCCGTCCGCACCGCATCGTCCGGCATCGAGTACAGCCGCATCGCCACGCCGACGCACGAATCCGTGCCGTGCATCGAGGCCGCCAGCGCGGCGGCGACCGAGGAGTCGACGCCGCCCGACATCGCGATCATGGCGACACTCACGACGTGCCGCCCTCGGGCGCATGTTCTGGATACGTCGTCGGCTGCGGTTCTGCCGGCGCATGTGCACGGGTCGGAATCCAGAACGCCACCTTCGCGCCCGAGAAGTGATGCTTCGAGTCGGGCTGGTTCTTCGGCGGACTCTCGGCCCAGATCTTCCCGCCGTGCGCCTCGACGATCTGCTTGGCGACCGGCAACCCGAGCCCGGCCCCCGGCGCGCGCTCGTCGCCGACCCGATCGGCGTGGAAGAACGGATCGAACACCTTCTCCGCATCGTCGGCGAGCATCCCCTCGCCCTGATCGTAGACCTCGAAATAGAGCCGCGACGCATCGCCGGCCACGCGCAGCAGCACGTTGCTTCCGTGCGGGCTGAACTTGATCGCGTTGTCGACCAGATTCCCGATCGCCTGCTTCAGCTTGCGCTCGTCGCCCCACCCGGCCGACGGATGGTCGACAGCCAGCTCCAGCACGATCCGCCGCGCCTTCGCCTTCAGCTTCTCCTCGTCGAGGATCGAGCGCGCCACCGTCTGCGGCTCGAACTGGTCGCGGTGGATGGCGTACCCGCCGCTCTCGAGCGTGGCGAAATCGACCAGGTTGTCGATGGTGCGCGAGAGCCGCTCCGACGACATCGTCATCGACTCGATGATCTTCTGCTGCGGGTCGCTCAGCGCGCCCGTCTTGCCGGACTTCAGGATCTTCAGGTAACCGGTGATCGGCGTCAGCGGCGTCGCGAGCTCGTGCGAGAGGTTCTGCATGAACTCGGTCTTGCTCCGCGCCGCCGCCCGCAGGCGCGAGTTGGCCGCCGTCAGCTCGCGCACGGTCGCCTCCAGCCGCTCGACCAGCGACTGCGAGTACTCGCGCAGGTACCGCCGCTCTTCCGGCCCGCGCACTTTTTCGCGCTTGCCCTTCAAGAACTCGCGCAGCTGGCCGGGGAACTTCTCCACGTCGATGGGCTTCTCGATGTACCCGTCGCAGCCGATGCTCAAGGAGAGCCCGCGGTCGCCGTGGGACGTCAGCACCACGATCGGGCACGCGTCGAGCCCCCGGTACGAGCGCAGCCGGGTCGCCGTCTCGTAGCCGTCGATGCCCGGCATCTCGATGTCGCAGAGGATCAGATCGGGATGCGCCGAGATGGCGAGGTCGATGCCGGCGATGCCGTCGCTGGCCTCGAGCACGTCGAATCCGCGCGCCTCGAGGACGTTGCGCACCAGCGCCCGGCTCTCCGGGTTGTCCTCGATGTAGAGGATGCGCGGGTGCGGCGAAGGTGCCTGTTCGGCCATGGACGATCGTCCCGATGCTGCTTCGCAGTCGCGGTCTTCGCGGCGCGAAGATCCTACCATTTGCCCGGCTGGCGGGAAAGCCGCGCGGCCACCGGGCGGCCAAACTCGTTTGGCGCGCGGCCGACCTTCGAACCATCCGTTCCTACGACTGTTTTTCATCGGTGTAAATTCTTTTTCACTCTCACGAGGGAAATCTTGCGCAGCCGGCCTTGGCGCACGCCGGCCATCATTGTGAATTGTTTGTGGATAACTTCTGGAGCACCTCCGCCAATAGTCGGATCAAGGTATTTCGGGTGTTCAATTCCGGATCATCGATCACCCGTTCCAGCAGCCGTGTCAGCACTTGTCCTACACGCGGGCCGGGAGGGATGCCGAGCTCGCGCATGACGTCCTCGCCGCCGATGGCGAGGTCGCCGACGCGCAGCGCGCTGGCCCGCTCGATCTCGCGCTGGAACCGCTCCTCGGCCGCGGCCTGGTTCTGCAGACCTTCCTCGACGAGCCTGCCGCGCGCGTTGAGATCGGCGCGCCGCAGGGCCCACAGAGCCGGCAGCTCGGCCGGTCCGATGCGCGCCAGCGTCCGGCGCACGGTCGCGTCGTTCCACTCGGGCTGGTAGTGCCAGTTGTGCTCGCGCACCAGCAGCGCGACGCGGTCGACCTCGCGGCGGGAAAAGCGCAGCCGGGTGAGGATCTCGGCCGCCAGGTCCGCGCCGACCTTTTCGTGATCGTAGAACGTGTGCTCGCCGGGCGCGCCTTCTTTCGGCGCCGCGCAGCGCGGCTTGGCGACGTCGTGCAGCAGCGCCGCCAGCCGGACGACCAGGTCGCGCGGGGCGAAGTCCAAGCAGCGGAGGGTGTGACGCCACACGTCCCAGGCGTGGTAGCGATTTTGTACAAAATTCACACTCTCGAGCAGCTCCGGGATGATTCGGCCGAGGAGGCCGGTCGAACGGAGCAGGCGAAGACCGCGGCTGGCCGGGTGCTCGCGCACCAGCAGCGCGACGCGGTCGACCTCGCGGCGGGAAAAGCGCAGCCGGGTGAGGATCTCGGCCGCCAGGTCCGCGCCGACCTTTTCGTGATCGTAGAACGTGTGCTCGCCGGGCGCGCCTTCTTTCGGCGCCGCGCAGCGCGGCTTGGCGACGTCGTGCAGCAGCGCCGCCAGCCGGACGACCAGGTCGCGCGGGGCGAAGTCCAAGCAGCGGAGGGTGTGACGCCACACGTCCCAGGCGTGGTAGCGATTTTGTACAAAATTCACACTCTCGAGCAGCTCCGGGATGATTCGGCCGAGGAGGCCGGTCGAACGGAGCAGGCGAAGACCGCGGCTGGCCGGGTCGCCGCGCACCAGCAGCTTGACCAACTCGTCGCGCACCCGCTCCTGCGCGACCTTGCCAAAGACGTCGATCGCCTGCGGGATGGCCCGTTTCGTCGGCAGATCGACGGCGAGCCGCAGCGTGCAGGCGAACCGGACGGCGCGCAGCGGTCGCAGGCCGTCCTCGCGAAAGCGGGCCAGCGGGTCGCCCACCGCGCGCAGCAAGTGCCGCCGCAGGTCGGTCACCCCCGAGAAGGGATCGCGCAGGACGCCGTCGATCGGGTCCCACGCCATCGCGTTCACGGTGAAATCGCGCCGCGCGAGGTCGCCGTCGATGTCGCCGAGGAACGTCACCGAGCTCGGGCGCCGTCCGTCAACGTACGGACCCTCGCCGCGGAAGGTGGTCACCTCGACCTTGTGCTCGCCGGAGAGAACCGTCACCGTCCCGTGCTGGATCCCGGTCGGCACCACCCTGGGAAAGAGCTTCAGGACCTGCTCCGGCAGCGCGTCCGTGGCTACGTCGAAATCTTGAGGCGGATCGCCGACATAGAGGCCCTCCGCACGCCGCACCAGGTCGCGCACGGCCCCGCCCGCGAGCCACGCCTGCTTGCCGGCCGCCCGCAGGCCGCGCAGTACCGCCATGACGTCATCGGGAACGAGGGCAGGATCGGGTAGCACGGGCGACCGCTATACCATTCTGTCCCCCAGGTGGCGGATGGCCGAGCGCCTCGATGAGGGCGCAAGGTGCCGCCATGAAAAAATCCCTCCTCCTGGCAGCGGCGCTCTCGTTCGCTTGTGGCGGTTCGGTCTCCACCACCGAATCCGACAACCTCGACTCGGTGAATGGACAGGGCGCCAACGAGCCCCCGATGCTCGGCATCCACTGGGCGAAGGGTCAGGGCGGTAACGCGGGCAGCTCGCCCGACATGACCTGGCACGGCGGGACGGTGCTCCCGACCACCGTTACGGCAGCCATCTTCTGGGGCGCGAATTGGCAGGACGCGACATTCACCGCCGACAAGGTGAGCGGTCTCGACACCTGGTACAACGGCTTCGGCAACAGCAACTACGCCAAGACCAACATCGAATACAGCGGTTCCAACGGCCAGGTGGGCGCGAGCGTCAGCTACACCGGGCATCAGCTCGACTACTCGGCCGGGCCGAGGCACGCCCCGAAGACCACGGCGATCCTCAACGAGGTCTGCACGCACATCGCCAACCCGGTCACCAACGGCTACTACGCCGTCTACGTCGACATACCGCGGGGCCACGCCGGCTACTGCGCCTGGCACAGCTGGGGCCAGTGCAACGGCACCAACGTCCAGTTCGCCTTCTTCTTCAACCTCGATGGCGACCCCGGCTGCGATCCGCAGGACTCGTCGGGTCTCCATTCGCAGGGCCTGGCGGCGCTCGCCAACGTCAGCGGCCATGAGCTGTCCGAGGCAATGACCGACCCGCGCGGCGCCGGCTGGTTCGACTCGAGCGGCGCAGAAAACGGCGACAAGTGCGCCTGGACGCCTTCGACACCAACACGGGCTATCCCAATCGCTCCGGTCAGAACGGCTGCCTCGGCGGTGGATAAAGCAGGCGTAAGCACCGACGCAATTTCAACAGAATTTTGTAGCTCGGTGTCCTCCCGTGCACGGATCATTCGCCGCGCGAGAGCAGCGTGATCGCGATCACACTAGGGTCCGCGGCCGGTGTTCCGGCAGACCGGAACACGAGGAGGATGATCGAATGAGATCGCGACGAAGTCTTCTTGCATTCGCTCTGGTACTGGCCTGCGGTGGAACCACAGCGGCGAATCCGCCGACCGCGGTAAACGAGAGCAATCAGGCAGCCGCGAAAGGGACGGGACTCGTGCTCGACAGCGTAACCGGGCTGGCGCTGCCGCTGATCGGCTCGCTTGGCACCGTCAACATCGACCAGGCTGTGATCACGAACTTCGCCGTGATCGAGAACACGGTTGGACAAATCGTCGGTCTCGAGGCCGACGGCGTGCTGAAGCTCACCGGCGGTGTGCTCGGCACGGACGTGCTCACCGAAGACTTCAACACCACCGTCAGCGTGACCAGCTCCGGGCCCGGGCAATGCGACCTCGTCAATCTCGACCTGGGGCAGATCAGCCTCACCGCGCCGTTGGTCGGCGCCAGCGTCGACATCCCGGCGGCCAACTTCACGGTCAAGGGCTCCGGCGCAGTCGGCAGCCTGCTTTGCAACCTTGGCAATCTGCTCTCGGGACTCACCAGCGGAGGGGGCGCTCTGTCCGGGGTCACCGGAATCGTCAATGCGCTGAACGGGCGGATCTGAGGCCGAGGAAAAGGCTGGCGCCCCCGGCCCGACTCGAACGGGCGGCCACCTGTTTAGGAAACAGGTGCTCTATCCACCTGAGCTACGGGGGCGTTTTTCAGTAGCTTATCAAGGCCTCGACCGGCGCGCCGTACTGGGCGAGCCGGTCGCGGCCCTTCAAGAACGACAGCTCGACGACGAACAGGAACGCGCCGACCTGGCCTTCCTGTTTCTGCACCAGCTGCGCCGCACCCCACGCGGTGCCGCCGGTCGCGAGCAGGTCATCGACGATCGCCACCTTCTCGCCCGGTTTGACCGAGTCGACGTGGGCCTCGAGCACGCCCTTCCCGTACTCCAGCGCGTACTCGATCCGGTGCGTCTTGTACGGCAACTTGCCCAGCTTGCGGACCGGCGAGAAGCCGATCTCGAGCCGGTCGGCCAGCGCGGCGCCGAAGACGAACCCACGCGACTCGATGGCCACGATGCGGTCGAACCCGCGACCGCGGAGGCGTTCTTCCATCTCGTCGAGAACCGCCTGGAACGCTTTGGCGTCGGCGAGGACGGGTGTGATGTCCTTGAAGAGGATGCCGGGCTGAGGAAAGTCGGGGATGTCGCGGATCAGCTGCCGGACGAGGTCGAGGGAAGCCATGCCGCGATTCTCTCAGAGCGGGAGCAAAAAAACAGCCGCCGGTCCCATGGGGGGGATGGGACCGACGGCCGGGAGCCTCGGGCTTTCGCCCGGAAACCCGGCGGGGTGTGTAGCAGTGCGCTGCCGGAGCCGCAAGAAAAACTGTCAGCGGAGAAAGCCCAGCGGGTTGCGGGGATGCGTACCTACACGCACTTCGAAATGGAGGTGCGGCCCGGTGGCATTTCCGCTGTGGCCGACGCGCGCGATTTCCTCGCCGCGGGTGACCCGCTCGCCCTTCCCGACCAGGTTTTCCGAGTTGTGGGCGTAGACGGTGACCACGTCGCCGTCGTGGGCGAGCAGGACGAGGTTGCCGTAGCCGCGCTGTTCGCCGGCGAACAGGACGACGCCGTCGTCGGCGGCGCGGACGGTGGTGCCCTCCGGACAGGCGAGGTCGATGCCGTCGTGATGGTCTCGCTCGCGCGTGCCGAAGCCCGAGATCAGCACGCCGGGAGCCGGCCAGGAGAGCCATGAGCCGTGCGCGGCGGGATCGAGCGGATGCTGGCCGGCCCGCGGGATCGACGAGGGCCCGGCCCGCCGCGGCGGCCGCTGCTCGACGCGCGCCTGCGGGGCTTCGCCCGGCGGCGGCACGTTCAACTCGCGAGCGGCCCTCGGGATGAACAGCAGCGAGCCTTCGGACAAATGCGACGGATCGGGCAGATCGTTCTCGCGCAACAGCTCTTCGAGCGGCACGTCGTACGTCTTCGCGATGCGCCAGAGCGTCTCGCCGGCGCGGACGTGGTGCAGCACGCCGCCCTGGACCGGGCCGGCAGTCTGACGAACGGCCTTGTGCGCGCAGGCGCAGGCGAGCGCGGCGGCGAGGGCTATCGCGAAACCAGGCCGGGCAGGTCCCAACGCTTCAGCTCCTCGACGAGCTCGTGCCGCGTCAGGTCCAGGTGCAGCGGCGTGACCGAGATGCGCTTGCTGTCGAACACCGCGTTGCAATCGCTGCCCGGCACGTTCTCGTGCGCCTGCTCGTCTCCCCCGATCCAGTAATACGCGCGCCCGCGAGGGTCCAGTTTCTCGACGACGGAGGCGAGGTAGGAACGCCTGCCGATACGTGTGATTTCGGCGCCGGCCGGCTCCCCGGGTGGGACATTCACGTTCAACAGAGTACCCGGTGGCAGGCCATGCTGGCCGATCTGCCGCGCGAGGTGCGCCGCGAACCGCGCCGCGTGCCCGTAGTCGCGCGTGCGGATCAAGCTGATGGCGAAGCTCGGCACGCCGCCGACGCAGCCTTCCATCGCGGCCGCCACGGTGCCCGAGTAGTGGACGTCGTTGGCGAGGTTCGGCCCGCGGTTGATGCCGCTCGCGACCACGTCCGGGCGGCGGCCTTTCAGGACGTGGTTCAAGCCGACGTAGACCGCGTCGGTGGGCGTGCCGTCGACCGCCCAGCGCTCGATCTCGCCCCAGGACGGCAGCTGCTCGATGCGCAACGGCCGATGCAGCGAGATGCTGCGGCTGGTGGCGCTCTGCTCTCGATCGGGTGCGCAGACGGTCACTTGGCCGAGGGTCGCGAGCGATTCCGCCAGCGCCCGCAGCCCCGCGGCCTCGACGCCGTCGTCGTTGCTGACGAGAAAACGCATTCTCGCACTTTATACGGTTGCCCTCGCTCGCCGTGCAGCGCAAAGTCGAGCCATGTCCGAAGCTTCCGTCCGCCCTGCCCCCGCCGCGACGCTGCCCGCCGCGCCCGCTGTCCTGGCCGGCGAGGACGGCGCGCCCCGGATGGGTCTCTATTCCGGCGCCATCGCCGACCCCGGCTTCGGCCGGCTGCAGCCGCCCTGGGCGGCTTCGTTCTTCGAGCGGCGCTTCATCGAAAGGACCAGCGGCATCTGCGCGGTCTTCGATCGCGGCAGCTGCCGCCTGCTGGCGAACGAAAATCCCGTCCTGCCGTCGGTCTGCGCGAGCGTCGATCCGGCCAAGGCGCGGCTGATCGGCCCCGGGATCGACGCGCGCATCGAGCGCAAGGACGGCCAGACCCTGATCAAGGCGAGTTGGGGGTACACCGAAATCGACCTCGCCCTCGAGGCCGGCGCCGTACCGATGACTGCCGTCGCGCCCGTCGGCCCGCCCGGCCGATTCGACCTCACACAAAAAACCGTCCTGATGCCGGCGCGCGGCGAGGTCCGCGTGGGCAACAACCGCTTTCCGGTCGAGGGGCAGCTCGCCGGCCTCGACTACACCCACGGCTACCTGGCCCGCGAGACCGCCTGGCGCTGGGCCTTCGCCAACGGCCGCGTCAACGGCCGGCCCGTCGCCTTCAATTTCAGCGAAGGCTTCGTCCAGGGCGAGGGCGAAAACGCGGTCTGGACCGACGGCGAGCCTCGCCCGGCCGGCAAGATCAGCTTCACCTTCGACGGCACGGCGCCGGCCTCACCGTGGCACATCCGCAGCGAAGATGGCCGCGTCGACCTCGTCTTCCACCCCGAGGGTTACCGGGCGCAGACCATCGATCTGATGGTCATCTCGAGCAGGTACGTCCAGCCGTTCGGCACGTTCTCCGGCCGCCTGCACGACGTCGAGGTGCACTCGCTGCCGGGCGTCGCGGAGGACCACACCGCACGCTGGTAGCTACCGCTTGTGCTGCGCGCGGTATTCGTCGCGGTACTTCTTGACCTCGTCGTAGATCCCCGGCGGCACCACCTTGCCGCGCACCACGTCAGAAGCCTTGGCCGCCGCCTTCTGCCAGCCCTCGATGTTGGCCGGCTCGTCGACCTTGAGCCCGCGCTTCTTCATCTGCACGATCGCGTCGTCGTTCTGCTTGCGCACGTCGTCGCGGGTCTTCTTGCTGTACTCCTCGGCGATCTCGAGCAGCTTGGTGCGCAGGTCGGCGGGGACCTTCTCCCAGGTGTCCTTGCGAACGACGGTCGCGCCGGTGAGGAAGCCCCAGTGCATGTTGAGCATGTGGCTGGCGCGGTCGAAGGTGTGCGTCGTGTACGCGTAGAGCGGCGACTCGCTGATGATGTTGATCATCCCCGAGCTGAGCGACGGAATCAGGTCGGTCGACGACAGCACCACCGGATGGAAGCCCGCCGCCTTCCACGCCGCCTCCGCGCCGGGGTCGCCGTTCCAGGTGAAGACCTTGCCCTTGCCAAAGTCTTCCGGCGTCTTGTACGGCTGCGTCGAGAAGAGGTAGACGAACCCGACCTCGCCCCACTGCAGGACCTGGTAGCCCTTCTTCGCGATCGCCGACTCGAGCTCGCCGCGCACCTTCTCGTGGACGTAGTCGTACTCCTCGTACGAATCGATCATGAACGGCACGTCCTCCGCCTGCGGCTCGGGCGTGATCTCGTGCAGGCCGATCGCGGTCATCGACGCGGCCTGCAATTGCCCGATCGAGATCTTGCGGATCATCTCGCCTTCGTTGCCCTGCGTGCCGCCGGCGTAGATCTTGAGCTCGACCTTCCCGTTCGAGGCTTTCGAAAAGTCGACCGCCATCTGTTGCAAGAGCTGATGCCAGGTCGATCCCTGCGGCGCGAGCGTGCCGAGCTTGATCCTGACCGTCTGGGCGGAGGCGCTGCCGGCTGCGAGCAAGAAGGCAAGAGCGATGTGGTTCATGTCGAATCCTCAGTCTGGGAAGACGTCGTCCTCGTGCTTGAGCAGATATGCGGCGCGCCGCTGCGACAGGATGTTGGTCAGCCGGTTCTTGCGCGCTTTCGGCTGATCGACGTCGAACGACGCCGCTTCCTTCAAGAGGGCCTCGTATTCGGCCTTGCGCTGCTCCGGCCCGGAGACGGCTTGCGCGTAAGTGACGAGCGGGCTGATTTTTTCACCCTGCGCGAGCGTCTTCGCGCGCTCGAAGTGCGCCTTCTGCTTTTCGGGCGTGGTGCCCTCGGGGCGGGCCGGATCGAAGGTGATGGCGAACTCGTGCAGCGAGCCTTGATCCCAGGACTCGTCGAGCTGCAGCGCCCGGTCGAGCAGCGCCGCCACCGCCGGCAGGTCGCCGACCAGCTCGAGATCGCGTTTGTTCGCCGAAATGGCCAGCGCCCACGGCGCCATCGTCCAGTACATCAAGGGCACGTCCTCTTTCTGAAAGCGCGCGGCCGCCTGCTGCGGAGACTTGCGCAGCTCGTCCTCGGTCACGCCGCGGGCGATCTTCATCCCCTCCAGCCCGTACGCTCGCGCGCGCAGGTAGAACCGTCGAGCGCGCGGCATCTCGCCAGCGTTGCCGCCCAGCTCGGCGGGCTGCTCGACGAAGGCGAAGCCGTACTGCGTAAATCCCCGGGCCAGCCCGATGCGCAGCGCGCGGATCGTCGTCGCGCGCGAACGCTCCGCCCTCGCTGGTGGAGTCGAGCGCGTCGGCCGCCTTCTCGAGGACGTATCGCTTCGGGGAGCAGGCGAAGGCGGACATCGCCAGGAGAACGAAGATCGCGCGCAAGATGTCCGCAAGTGATATTGACGGCGAAGAAGAAGTCAACCTCGGAGTCGCCGACCGTTGGAACTTGCTGCGAAGCCTGTCCACATCGCCGGCGCGCCCGAGGCGCCGGGCGAGAAGCCCGGCGGCACCGCGGTCGAACGCTGGGCGCTGGTCGCGATCGTCCTGGCGATGGTCCTGTTGCCCACGCTGGAGGCCGCCGTCCGCCGCTTCACCGGCGCGGGCGTACCCGGCGCTGCGGTCTATACCGAGCACCTGACGCTTTGGGTCGGCTTCATCGGCGCGCTGCTCGCGACCGCGACCGGCCACCATCTCGCGCTGTCGACCGTCGATCTGTTGCCGGAGCGGCTGCGGCCGTGGGCGCGCGCGTTCGGATCGGCGATCACGACGCTCGTCTGCGCCCTGCTCGC
>VBLM01000417.1 GCA_005879095.1 Deltaproteobacteria bacterium | reverse complement strand
CAAGGCGACCTTCCTCGGAACGACGCTGGCGATCGGCGCTGCGTACAAGATCACCGTGCTTCCGGTGGCGTTCAAGGACACCTCCGGCGCGACGACGCAGCTGGCCCGGTTCACCGGCGCGACCATCGTCGCGGGCATCGACAACGTCTTCCAGCTGATCCCGATGGCAGACCTGTCGGTCTCCACCAACGTCTTCTTCGCGACCAGCGCTTCGAACCTGCTCACCAACGGCTCCCCGTCGAACCAGGTGACTCCGAATGGTGCGCTGGTGATCAACTTCAGCTCGCCGGTGTCGATCTCTCCGGGCGCGAACGGCTTCAGCGTCACGCTGAATGCGGGAACCACCAACGCCGGCGGCCCCGGCGCCGCGGTGCTCGCCTCGGCCAACGTGCCGGGCGTTCTCTCCAACGGCGGGACGACGCTGACGCTCACGCCGACCTTCACCACGCCGCCGGCGGCGACGGACCATGGCGCAACCGTGACGTTCGGCAACGGCACGGCGCTGATCGTCCCCACCGATTTCCCGGCCCAGGGCTTCACGCTCTTCGGCGGCGGAAACCCGGTGAAGCTGGCCTGCGGGCCGGCAGGCGCGGGCGTATGCGCGGCTGACGGGACGACGAACATCACCGGCACCGTCAACCTCACCGGTCCGTGACAGGGGAACTCACTTGAACCGGTCCATCGCGATCATCGCATCGTTCCTCTTCGCTGCGCCCGCCATGGCGCAGTGGCCCAACCCGCCGACCACGCAGCCGGCCCCGAAGACCGAGGCGCCGCCGCCCACGCCTCCGAAGCGGCCCGCCCGGGACACGGGGCCGCGGGTCGACGATGGCTCGGGCTTCGGCTTTGGCGTCCGCGCCGCCTGGGCGTGGCCGAGCGGAGGCCTGACCGGCGGCCAGACCGTCAGCGACGTCGTCGACAGCGCGCTGCCGCTCTGGCTCGAGGCGGGCTACCACATCAACAAGGCGTTGTACGCCGGGGTGTACTTCCAGTACGCGCCCGGCTTCACCAACTGCCTCGGCGGACAGAGCTGCTCGTCGAACGCGCTGCGATTCGGAGCCGAAGTGCTGTACGGCTTCGCTCCGGACGCGGTGATCAACCCGTGGGCCGGCCTCGGCTTCGGGTACGAGATCTTCAAGACCTCGGCGAGCGGCGACGATCGTACATTCAAGGGGTTCGAGCTGCTCAACGTGCAGGTCGGCCTGGATTGGGCGGTCACCACGACGTTCAGGGTCGGGCCGTTCGCCAGCTACCAGCTGTTCGGGAAGTACAGCTCGTTCACGGCGAGCGGCGTGTCCAACGACATCGCCGACTCGACGGGTCACAGCTGGCTGCAGGTCGGACTCAAAGCCGGCATACGGCTGTAGTTTTCAGCGCGGGTTCCGTTATCTTCTCCTGGAGATGACGGAACCCGCGCGCATTCTGGTGGTCGACGACGATGCGGCCTCGCGCGCGTTGATGGAGCAGATCCTCGCCGAGGACGGACATCGCGTAATCGCGGTGGCGGACGGCGCGGAAGCGATCCGCAAGCTGGAACAGGACGGCGAGTTCGACGCGGTCGTCTCCGACATCCGCATGGTCGACGTCGACGGGCTCGAAGTGCTCGACTGGGTCCACCAGCACGCGCCCGAAACGCCGGTGCTGCTGGTCACCGCCTTCGGCAACGTCGACGGCGCGGTCGACGCCATCCGCCGCGGCGCCTACGACTACATCTCCAAGCCGTACGACGTGAACGCGATCAAGCTGGTGGTCGATCGTGCGCTGCGCCATCGCCGGCTGGCGGCGGAAAACCGGCGGCTCAAGCGCGAGATCCGCGAGAAGTACGCGCTGCAGAACGTGATCGGCCGCAGCGAAGGGATGCTGCAGGTCTACAAGACAGCGGCGCGAGTCGCGCTCACCGACGCGACGGTACTGGTGGTCGGGGAGGCGCCATCGCCGAGGGCGTCCTCGAGAGCGAGCTCTTCGGCCACGCCCGCGGCAGCTTCACCGGAGCGACCGGCGCGCGGCGCGGCCTCTTCGAGGAAGCCGCGGGCGGCACGCTCTTTCTCGACGAGATCGGCGACATCGGCGGCCGCATCCAGGGGCAGCTGTTGCGCGTGTTGCAGGAGGGCGAGATCCGGCGGGTCGGCGAGTCGGCGGCGGTGCGGGTCGACACGCGGGTGGTGACGGCCACCAACAAGAACCTCGCCGAGCAGGTGAAGGCCGGCAAGTTCCGCGAGGACCTGTTCTACCGGCTGAACGTCGTGACCATCCGCATTCCGCCGCTGCGCGAGCGGCGGGAGGACATTCCGCTGCTCGCCGAGCACTTCGCTTCCCGGCATGCGGGAGAGCGGGGCGCGACGCTGACGACCGAAGCGCGGGAGGCGCTGCTGCTCTGGGACTGGCCGGGCAACGTGCGTGAGCTGGAAAACGCCGTGGCGCGGGCGCTGGCGCTCAACCCGGGAGGGACGATCCTCCCGGAGGATCTACCGGAGCCGGTCCGCGAGCGGTGGCAGCAGAGCAAAGGGATCAATCCGGGACGCTCTGGGGACACGATGGTGGCGCCACCGGCGCCCATCATGTCCCCGGCTAGTCCGGCTAGCGACCCGATCCTGGCCGACCAGCCGACGCTGGACGAGCTGAATCGGCGTTACGCGGAACGGGTGTTACGCGAGAAAGAGGGCAACAAGACCAAGGCCGCGGAAGTGCTCGGGATCGACCGGAAAACGCTCTCCCGGCTGTTGCGCGAGGAGTAGTTTTTCCGTCCACCGGAAGGCATTTTCTGTCAGAACCGACAGGTGCGTGTGTATCCTACATCTGTCATTTCAGACTGTTGCGCGGGTGAAGACTTGGCCGGCTGCATGCATCAATAGATCGACGGAGGACGACCATGCAGCGACACCCCCGCCAGGAGCGTCTCAACCGCATCCAGCTGATCGGCCGGGTGCAGTTCGCCTACGAACAGCTCAAGGAGACGATGCAGCGCTATCACGACGACTCGCCGCGCGCTCGCGCCGCGATCGCCGCCGCTAAACGCCGCCTCTCGCTCCTCAACCGCGCGCTGGCGATGCTGGCGTTGCAGTCTGTTGAACAGATGGCTTGACCCCGCGACCCGGGGGCCTTGGCGAAACCGCAGTGACGGATTGAGCCCACCTCAGAGGTGTGGCAGGTGTAAGTGACCGGCCGGACGCCGTTTTGGCGCTGCGGGCGGTCCGATGGCAGCCATCCTCCTCGCCGCGCTTGCGGCCAGCATGCCGATCGCCGCGGACGCCACTGCGTCGGGCGCCGCCGGCGTGTTCGGTTTGCCCACTCCAGTGGCGACGCCGGAGGGGAAGGCGCGACTCGGATTCGGGATGGACTACTGGCGCGGCGGCGATTTCCTGCTGCCGGGCGCGACCTCGCAGCGAACCGGCGCGGCGCTCTCGGCGTCGGTTGGATTCGGCGGGTTCATCGAGGGCTTCGGCGCGCTCTCGTTCCGATCGACCAACCTTTTTTCCGACGTCTCGCGGAGGACGCTGGTCTCGTTCGGCGACGCCGATCTGGGCGTGAAGCTGCTCGTCCCCGGGAGCGGTCCCTTTTCGGCGGGCGTCCTCCTGCAACTGGACGTGCCCTCCGGCGTCGGCGGCTTTTCGCTCAAGGGGGCCGGCGGTCGGGCGGCGGTCCTGTTCGGATACGCGGCCCAGCTGTGGCGGGTGCCGATCGCGCTCTCGGCGCTCGCCGGATATCGCGTCGACAACTCCGGACAGCTCGTTTCCGGAACGCCCGCCACGCTGCCGGCTTTCGCGCTCGGCATCTCCAGCTACGACACCGCACAGGGCGGCGCGACCTTGCAAGTGCCGCTGCCCTACGGCGCGCCCGCCGCGGCGATCACGATCGAGTCGCCGGTCGCGCGGAGGGCGGCGCTTCCGATCGGACAGCGGCCGCTGCGGGCGCGGCTCGCGCTCGGCGTAGTCCAGCTGCGCACCGAACGGATTCCCGCGCTCAGCCTGAGCGCCGCGGTGCAACTCTCGCTCACGCGCGCCGGACGGATGAGCGAGCTGATGCTCCCGGCGCCGGGGTACGCGCCCGATCCGCCGTGGACCGTGCTGGCGG
>VBLM01000416.1 GCA_005879095.1 Deltaproteobacteria bacterium | reverse complement strand
GGACGCGCCCGCTGCTTCCGCGACGGCCGCCCGCGCGGGCTCACCAGATCTTCGACTTGATGTGCCCCTTGCGCGCCAGGATCACGTCGATCAACGCCCGATCGAAGAAGTTCGTGCTGGCGACGAGCTTCTTGTCGACGCGGCTCTCGTAGTGCGCGCGCCCCTCGGCGATCTCCTCGGTCAGGACGGTGAAGAAGGTGTCGTTCTCGATGCCTTCCTTGATCTTCGCCTCGTTGTAGAGCGAAAGATCGGAAGCGATCGCGCGCGCCAGGCGGTTGGCGGCCTCGGGAGTGTCGATCAGAGCGGCCATGCGGCGAATCTACCGCAGCCGCGGGGGGAGGTCACGAAATGTACGAGATCGTCGAGGGCGGCTTCCGCGTCCGGCTCGACCGCGAGCCGCAGCGCCTGCGCCTGCGCGTCGAGGAATCGGATCATTTCCTCCTCGACCAGCCGCTGCAGCGTGAAGGGCACGTCTGCGCCGGCGAGCTGATGTATCGCGCCAAGGAGATCGACGACGGCGTCGTCGCCGCGCTGCAACTCGCGGCGCAGCGCGGCACCGGGAAGCTGCCGGCGAAGGCGCGGATGCTGGCGACGCTCGCGGACGAGACGCGCGACCGGCTGCTCGGCGCAGCCTGCATCCTCGGAGGGATCAAGAAGCCCGGCGGTCTCTTCTCGCGCAAGCTTCCCGGCGAGGACGAGGCGAAGGCGCTGCTCGAGGACGAGGGCAAGACGAAGCCGCTCGGGTTCTACACCTGGTCCGACTCGCTGCGGCGGCTGTTCCGGCAGGATCGCGCGCTGCAGGACGAGCTCCCGTCGCCCCAGCGAGTGCGCGAAGTGCTGCGCGCCGATCCGGATCTGATGCGCGCCTACGAAGCGCACCTCGCGTTCGAGGCGCGAGTGGCGAATCCTCCCGCCGAGCCCGACCTGCGCACCGGCGAGCGGCTCTTGCCGGCGGCGCGCGCGCCGGAACGAACGTTGATCCTGGCGCTCTACGGAAATTCGCCGATCCCCGACGGATTCGACCTGATGTCCGAGCTGGTGAGGCGGGTGCGCAGCGGCGCCGTCGACCTCGCCCCGAAACCGGACTCCGGTTTCTACGATCACCAACTCGCGCCGCTCCCCGCCCTGCTCTCGCCCCGCCGGAGCGACCGGCTGTCGTTCGACGAAAGCTGGGAGAAACGCCTCGAGTCTCTCGCGCGAGCGGCGTGGGCGCTGGCCCGCGAGACGCAGATCAAGTCGCTCGACGCGGTGATGGCCGGTGCAGCGCCGCCGCCGCCGCGGCTGGTCCATCTTCACCCGGCGCTGCGCGTCGAGCCGCTGCCGGAATACTACGCGCTGCGCGCGGACAGCTACCGGTTCCTGCGCGAAGCCATGGCTGAGGTGATCGGCGAATCGGCGCTCGATGGCATCGCGCGGCTCACTCCGCAGGGCGAGTCGGGCGAGTCGGTCCTGCAGTCGCTGCGCGAAACCGAATCGCTGTTTCGCGGCGCGCGGGCAGCGGCGCTCGAGGACCTGGGGTTTGCAGCGCCGCCGGGCGCGGCCGAATTCGCGAGGTGGGCCGCGAAGCGGCCACCGGTCGGCGACGGGCGGATGATGGTGCCCGTCTTTTTCGACGTGCAGCGCCGCAAGTACAAGGTCTGGGCGCTGCTCGGCTGGGAAGACGCGCCCGCGCTGATCGACTTCGTCGAGCGGCCGCGCGTCGTTTCGATCGAGAAGCTCGACCGCGACGCCGGCGAAGCGCAGCTCGCGTGGGTCTCCGGCGGCGACTCGTATTGGACCCCCGTCGTCGTCGAGCTCTATGTGCGCAAGCTGCTCGATCGCGACCAGCTGCGCGCGCTGTGCGAGAAGCATGGCGACGTCAGCGCGATCATGGCCGACCTTCAGTCCTAGTCGGCCAGCTCGGTGTTCCAGTACGCCATGTCCGACAGCGTGAGGAACGGCAGCCATTGCTGATAGAACGCGCCGGTCCGCGGCGGACCGCGGAAGAACGGCGTCCAGCGCGGCCGCCCCGGGTGGCGCGTCAGCCTCATGTGCGCCTCTTCCGGCGTCCGCCCACCCTTGCGCAGGTTGCACGCCACGCACGAGCAGACGACGTTCTCCCACGAGGTCACGCCGCCCCGGCTGCGCGGCACGACGTGGTCGAGGTTCAATTCCGCGCGCGGCGGCCTGCGCCCGCAGTACTGGCAGGTGTTCCGATCGCGCGCGTAGATGTTCAGGCGGCTGAAGCGCACGCGCGCCCGCGGCAGGTGGTCGTACGCCTGTAGAAGGATCACCCGCGGCACGCGAATTCGCTTTCTCGTCGTGCCGATCGACTCCTCGTGCACCGCCGCAGCGAGGTCAGCCCAGCTCTCGAAATCGAACGTCTGGTACTGCTCGTCAACCGCCTTGGCGGCGCCGCGATAGAGGAGGATGATCGCCCGCCGCACGCTGGTGACGTGGACGGGTTGATAGAGACGATTGAGGACCAGGACGCTCGTCGAAAGCACTCACTCCTCCTTCTCTTGCTCTGGTATTTTAGCGCTTTCCAGCCTGACTGCACGAACGTTCGCCTGTGCCACGGCCGTGGCGAGTTCCGCCAGGTCCAATACGCAGCGGACGTCGAGCACGACTTTTCCCTCGCGTACGAGCGCGATCACGGCCGGACTCTGGGAGCGGAGAGCCGCCAGCAAGCCCGCCGGCTCCCCCTGCAGGGCCACGCCGGCGCCCGGCAGCTTGCGCAGCGGCAGCGACCCGCCGCCCACCTGCCCTTCACACTCGACGACCGTTGCGGCGATGCCTTTCTCGGCCAATGCCAGCGCGAGCCGCGTCGCCTTCTGGCGCTGCTCTTCCGGCGGCGACTGGATCGCGGCCAGCGCGGGCAATTCGGAAGCACGCCCTTCGCGGTAGAGCCGGAGCGTCGCTTCCA
>VBLM01000415.1 GCA_005879095.1 Deltaproteobacteria bacterium | reverse complement strand
GATCTGCCGTGCGGGTACGATCATAAGTACACGTACACCCACCTCGGCTACAACCTGAAGGTCACCGACATGCAGGCGGCGGTCGGGGTCGCGCAGCTCACGAAATTGGAGTCGTTCGGCGCGGCGCGGCGGGCGAACTGGCGGTGGTACCGCGATGCGTTGGCGGGACTGTCCGACGAATTGATCCTGCCCGAGCCGACGCCCGGGTCGGATCCGAGCTGGTTCGGTTTTCTCATGACCGTGCGGCCGGAATCGCGCCTGAAACGCGACGAGCTGGTGCGGCATCTCGAGTCGCGCAAGGTGCAGACGCGGATGCTCTTCGCCGGCAACCTCGTGCGGCAGCCGGCGATCACCCAGCTCGTAGCAGACCGGAAGGCGGCGGGAATGCCGGCGCCGTACCGCGTCGTCGGCGACCTGACCAACAGCGACCTGGTGATGAACAACGGGCTCTGGATCGGCGTATATCCCGGCCTGACTGAAGAGATGCGCGCGTACGTCGCGGAGGAGATCGTCCGCGCCGTCCGCGGTACGGCGGCGCGGCTGCCCATCGCGCAAGGCGGGTGAGCGGATGGACCTTCCGTTCACCGGCGAGCGAGTCATCCCCGGCAAGGTCGAGCCCGACCTCTGGGCCGAGCACCTTTCGAGGTATCTCTTTGCCGAGCCGCTGGCCGGCGCTCGTAGGGTGCTCGATCTCGGCGCCGGCGCGGGGTACGGGTCGGAACGCCTGTCCAAGATCGCGAAATCAGTCGTCGCCATCGACCTCGCGGTCGATGCGATGCGCTATGCACGCGAGCATCATCCGGGCCGCAACGTGCATCACGTAGCTGCGAGCGCGGAGAAGCTTCCCTTCCGCAAAGGCTCGTTCGATCTGGTAGTCGCGTTCGAGATTCTGGAGCACGTCCACGACCAGCCCGGGTTGCTGGCTGAAGTGCGGCGGGTCCTGACGCCGGAGGGGATCTTCGTCGTTTCGACGCCGAACCGGCTCTATTACACCGACGAGCGCAACGAGCACAACGAGTTTCACGTACATGAATTCGAGGTGCCGGAGCTTCAGGAGTTCCTCGCGCCGGCGTTTGCACAGGTAAGCCTCTTCGTCCAGAACCACGCGCCGGCGGTGGTGATCGGCGAGGCCGGGCGCGAGGGCCTCGAGCCGGCGAGGGCGGCGCGGCCGCGTGCGGAGCCCCCGGCCGAGACCTACCGGACCTGCCACTACGCGATCGCGGTATGCGGGCCGCAGGCAACGCGCCTCGACTCGATGGTGTTTTTTCCCGAAGCGCAGGGGAACGTGCTCCGCGAACGCGAGAAGCACCTCAAGCTCCTGCAGGCGGAGGTCACGTCGGCGAGCGAGAGCCTCCGCGAGCTGCGCGCCGACTGGGAACGGCGCGGCGCTTCGAACCGCGATCTGGAAGCGGAGCTCCGTCGGTCGCAGTCGGATTTCCGCCGCGTCGAGAGGGAGTGGCGGGAACGCACCGAGTGGGCCGTGAGGGCCACCGCCGAGGCCGAGGCGGCTCGCGCCGAAACCGCGCTGGTCAAGGCCGAGCTGGAGGAGGTCATCAAGCGCGGTGGCGCGATCCTCCCCCATCTCGCCCGGCTCTTCAAGCGGGCTCGCAACTCGATCTTTGCCACCACCATGGCTGCGGCAGCCGTGCCGGTGAGCCTCGGAATCGGCGCCGCGGCCGTCGCCACCGGTGCGGCGGCCCGGCTTCGGCCCCGGCGGCGCCACGAGACCGCGCGCATGGCGGATCCTCGCCTCGCCACCATCCAGATCCTGAACTACGAGGGACGCGAGCTTCTCGAGCGCAACCTGCCCTCGGTGCTCGCCGCCGTCGCGCACACCGGGCAGCCCCACGAGGTAGTGGTGGTGGACAACGGCTCGACCGACGGCAGCGTGGAGATGCTGCGGGAGGACTTCCCGCAAGTGAAGGTGGTGCCGCTGGATCGCAACTACTTCTTCTCGCGCGGCAACAACCTCGGCGTCCCGCACGCCAGCCACGACGTCCTCGTGCTGCTCAACAACGACATGCGCGTCGAGCCTGACTTTCTGCCTCCGCTGCTCGCGCCGTTCGATGACCCGGACGTGTTCGCGGTCGCCAGCCAGATCTTCTTCGCGAAACGCGAGGCGCGGCGCGAGGAGACCGGCCTCACCCGCGCCCGATTCGTCGAGGGAATGCTCGAATACAGCCACGACGCCTTGCCCGCCAATCCCGGCAGGCTGATCCCGATCCTCTGGGGTGGCGGCGGGTCCTGCGCGTTCGATCGCCGCAAGTGGGACGAGCTGGGCGGCCTCGATACGATGTACGACCCGTTCTACTGCGAGGACCTCGACCTCTCGCTGCGCGCCTGGCGGCGCGGCTGGAAAGTGATGATGGCTCCGGAGAGCAAGGTCTGGCACGAGCACCGCGCCACCAGCCGCCGGTTCTTCGGCGAAGACTTCGTCAACGAGATCGCGCGGCGCAACAGCTATCTCCTCCACTGGAAGAACCTCGACGGCCCGGGCATGCTCGCCTCGCATTTGCTTCGCCTGCCGTTGCTGGTCGCGCGCGACGTGCGCCGGCACGGGCGCTCGGGCGCGAGGTCGTTTGCCAAGGCGGTCAAGCACGCGCCGAGGGCCCTGCTGCGCCGCGCGCGCGAGCCGGCCGGCGGTCCGACCCTGCGCAGCGTCCTCGACGACACCAACGCGGCGGCGCCCGCGGTCCTCTTCCGCGCGCCCAAAGAGCTGCGCGACGGCGGTCCGCTGAAGATCACCATGGTGACGCCCTACGATTTCTGGCCGGTGCGGCACGGCGGAGCGGTGCGGATGTACAACGTGGTCCGCGAGCTGGCGCGGCGCGGTCATGCGGTCACCGTGGCCGGTTTCGTCGACACCGACGAACAGCTCGCCGCGGCCAGGCAGCTCGAGTCGTTCTGCACCGAGGTGCGTCTGATCAAGCGCCGGTGCACGGTGCCCGGCCTCAAGGACCGGCTCGGGATCGCGCCCGCGGAGCTGGCGGAGTTCGACCAGATCGAGCTGCACCGCGAGCTGAACACGCTGATCGCGCGGCACGATCCGGACGTGATCCAGATCGAGTACACGCAGATGGCGGCGTACGCCCGCGCCTCGGATCGGTCGATCCTCTGCCTGACCGAGCACGACGTGGCCTTCATGTCGGTCTACCGGCACGCACTCGCCAAATCGGGACTGCAGGAGCGCGCCTCCGAGTACGCCCGATATCTCAAGATGTTCCGCTACGAGCTCGAGGCTCTGCGCCGCTTCGACGTCGTCTTCGCCGTCACGCCCCGCGACGCGAAGATCCTCTCCGGTTACCTCAACGGCGCGGTTCGCGTCTCGGACGCGGCGCCGACCGGCGTCGACGTCTCCTCGCTGCGGAAGATCCAGCGCGCTCCCGATGCCGCCTCGCTGCTGTTCGTCGGGTATCTGAGCCACACGCCGAACGTCGACGCGATCCTGTATTTCGCCCGCGAGATCCTGCCGCGCATCCACCAGCGGGTTCCCGAGGCGACGCTGACGATCGCGGGCGCGAATCCGCCGGATGCGGTCAGGGCGCTCGCCGCGGATCCGCGCATCACGGTCGCCGGATTCGTGCCGGATCTCGCGCCGCACTACGCGAAAGCAACGGCGTTCGTCTCGCCGATCCGGGTGGCGGCGGGTGTCCGCGTCAAACTGCTGGAGGCGTTTGCCGCCGGGGTCCCGGTCGTCTCCAGCGTCCAGGGCGGGGAGGGGCTCGACGTCGCCGACGGCCGCGAGCTGCTACTCGCCGGTTCCGCAGAGGCGTTCGCGGAGAAGACCGTCGCCCTGCTCCGCTCGCCGGAGAGCACGGCGATGACCGCGCGAGCCCGCGATTTCGTCGAGCGATGCTATTCTTGGCCGGCGATCGTCACCGCGCTCGAGGATGAGTACCGGGCTGCGCTGCGGCGGAAGCTGGCGAGGAGGGATTGAGCGCAATGGTGCAGGAAAGTGCGCTGCTCGTGCAGACCGCTGCGCCGGAAAGGCTGGCCCGCGCGATCGACAAGGTGCGCGAAACGCATCCCCGGCTGCGGCTTTCGGTCCTGCTGCAGCGCGCGATGGCCGCGAGAGTGCCGGCCCGCCCGGACGTCGAATACATCGAAAATGAGGGGCCGAAGCCGGGCTTCATCCGCCGCCTGCGCGCGCGCCGATTCGGCACCGTGTTCGTGCTCTACACCAACGACCCCGGATTCTGGAAGCTCAAGGTGCTGCCGTTCCTGCTCGGCGCGGCGAGGATCCTGGCGATCAACGAGAACCTCGACTGGTTTCCGGTCAGCCTGGCGAAGCCGCGGTCGCTGGCACGACACGTCTTCTGGCGGCTCGGCACCTCGACCGCGGGCGGGACGGGGGGCATTGCGCAAGCGGTGGAGATGCTCGTCCGGCGCGCGGCCTATCCCGGGCTGCTGGCCTGGCTCCTCGCCTTCGAGCGCACGCAGACCCATCGCGCGCGCTGGCGCGGCTCGCCGCCCTCCTGGAAGCGTGAGAACCGCCCCGGAGCGACGCCATGATCTTCCGGTCCAAGGCGCCCCTGCGCATCAGCTTCTGCGGGGGCGGGACCGACGTCTCGCCCTACATGGACGAGCACGGCGGCATCGTGCTCAGCGCCACCATCAACAAATACGCCTACGCGTCGCTCAACGAACGCCCCGAAGACGGGCTGCACATCCAGTCGCTCGATTACGACGTCTCGGCCGACTACAAGGTGGACGAGGTCTTCCGCACCGACGGCGAGCTGTCGCTGGTGCGGGCGGTCCTGAAACGGTTCAGCGTCAACCGCGGCGTCGACATCTTCCTGCACAGCGACGCGCCGCCCGGCTCCGGCCTCGGATCGTCCTCGGCGATGTGCGTGGCGGTGGTCGGACTGCTGAAGAAGTACCTGGGGGTGAACCTCGGCAAGTACGACGTCGCCGACCTCGCCTTCGAGATCGAGCGCAAGGACCTCGCGATCAAGGGCGGAAAGCAGGA
>VBLM01000060.1 GCA_005879095.1 Deltaproteobacteria bacterium | reverse complement strand
AAGCACGGGTGCGGCCGCGTCAGGCGAGCGCGTCTACGGGAGCCTGGGCGGTGTCGGCGCACGCTGGCCTGTAGCGCGGGGCCGGTGGTAGCGTTTTGCGCGTGGCTGCCACCCGGCAGGACGAAGGGCCCGAAGCCAAGGCGACGCTCGAAGAAGTTCGGCGGCAGCTGCCCTCTTCCTTCGCCGCCCGCTACGTCTTGCAGAGGGAGTTGGGCCGCGGTGCGATGGGAGTGGTGCTCCTCGCCCGCGACGAGAAGCTGGGCAGGAACGTCGCCATCAAGGTCTTGCAGCACGGCGCGACCGAGCTGGCCCTGATGCGCTTCGAGCAGGAGGCTCGCGCGGCGGCGGCCCTCAACCATCCCAACGTCATCGCCGTGCACGACACCGGCGTGGCGGAAGGCCAGCCCTACATCGTCTCGGAGGTGCTCGAGGGCAAGACGCTCCGCGACCACCTCCACGACGGGCGCCTTCCCGCCCGCGAGGCGGTGCGCCTGGGCAGCGAGCTCCTCGCCGGACTCTGTTCGTCACCGTCCACGGCCAGCTCAAGATCCTGGACTTCGGCATCGCCAAGCTGCTCGAGAGCCCGCGCGGCTCGCCCTCCACCGAGGCCGGCACGGTGCTGGGCACGGTGGGATACATGTCGCCGGAGCAGCTCTCGGGAGCGCCGGTCGACGAGCGGAGCGACGTCTTCAGCGCCGGCGCGGTGCTTTACGAGATGCTCTCCGGCAGGCGCGCCTTCCCCGGCGCTTCCCGCCACGAGATCGAGGAGCGCACGCTGCACGCGGGGCTTGCGCCCATCGAGCCTCCCGCGCCGGCCGGAATCGAGGGGTTCGTGTGGCGCTGCACCGAGAAGGATCCGGCGCGGCGCTTCCCCTCCGCGCAGGAGGCGGGGCGCGCCCTTGCCGATCTGCGCGAGCAAACCGCGGAGCTGGTGCCCAATCCCGGCGTGCAACCCGTGCCCAGTCCCAGAAAGGACCTCGTCGCGGAGCTAAAGCGCAGGCGGGTGTTTCACGCGCTGGTCGGCTACGGCATCGCGGCGTTCGCGGTGCTCCAGATCATCGAGCCGGTGATGCACGGGCTGCAGTGGCCCGACGCGACGCTGAGTTACGTGGTGGTCGCGCTCGCGATCGGCTTTCCCATCGTGGTGGCGCTGGCCTGGATCTTCGACGTGAACGCGGGCCGTATCGAGCGCACGGAGCCCTCGCCGTCGAACCTGCGAGGCGCGCGCCTCGCGCTCCTGCTCGCCGGCATCGGCCTGGTCGCGGCGGCACCGGGGCTGGTCTGGTTCTTCGTCCTGCGGCGGCCGCCCTCGCCGATCCGATCGGCGCAGGACCCCACTCCGTCCATCGCCGTCCTGCCGCTCGTGAATCTGAGCTCGGACAAGGAGCAGGAATACTTCTCCGACGGGCTCTCCGAGGAGTTGCTCAATCTGCTCGCCCGCGTGCCGGGCTTGCGGGTAGCGGCCCGGACCTCGGCGTTCGCCTTCAAGGGCAAGAACGAGGACGTGAGCGAGATCGCGCAGAAGCTCCGCGTCGCCACCATCCTCGAGGGGAGCGTGCGCAAAGCGGGCGACCAGATCCGCATCACCACGCAGTTGATCAACGCGTCCGACGGCTACCATCTCTGGTCGGAGACCTACGACCGCAAGCTGACCGACGTCTTCGCGGTGCAGGACGAGATCGCGCAGTCGGTGGTCGCGGCGCTCAAGCTCAGGCTGCTGCAGCCGCCGACCTCGAAGGAGCGCCGCACGGTCGAGCCCGAGGCCTTCAACCAATACCTGCTCGCCAAGCAGTTCTACCATCGCAACAACATCGACGATTACCGCCGGGCCCAGCAGATCTTCCAAAAAGCGGTGGCGCTCGATCCCGCCTACGCCCCGGCCTGGGCGGGGCTCGCGCTCGCGACCTTCTGGGTGGCGGACAGCGCCGAGTCACTCGCCGCGGTGACGGCGGGTCAGAAGCAGGCGGTGGAGGCGGCCGACAAGGCCATTGCGCTGGCGCCCGACCTGCCGGACGGATACGTCGCGCGCGCATTCGTGGCGATTCCCATCCGCTGGGATTTCGAGGGATCGACCCGCGACTTCGAGCAGGCCTTGCGCCTGAAGCCCGACGATCCGGAAACGCTCAGCGAATACGCCGTCGCCGTGTTCAGGCCGATGGCGCGGCTCCCGGAAGCGATCGTGGCGCTCCGCAAGGCGGTCGAGTTCGACCCGCTCAATGCGCGCGTCTGGAGCAACCTCGGCTACGTCCTCGCGATGAACGGCCAGGTCAAGGAAGGGCGCGAGGCCTTCAGCCGCTCGCTGGAGCTCAGCCCCAGGCAATCGTACACGCCGTACAACCTGTCGCTGACCTTCCTCGTCGAGGGCAAGCCG
>VBLM01000059.1 GCA_005879095.1 Deltaproteobacteria bacterium | reverse complement strand
GAGAAGATCCTTCACAAGAAGGACGGCCTCGACAAGCAGATCCAGAAGATCCAGCTGCAGATGCAGCTGGAGAGCGATCCCGAGAAGCTGCAGGCGCTCGAGGATCAGCTGACACTTCTGACCGGTAAGGCGCAGGCGGCCATCGGCGAGTTGGAACAGAAGGACAAGGCGGCAGCCACCAAGGCCGAGGAGTCCGGCGACGAGCTCGATTACGCGGTGCCGCCCATTTTCAAGGAGCGGCTCCGGTACTACATCGAGCAGAAAACCAACAACAAGACGTATCTGAAGCAGGTGTATGCGCGGAAGAAGCAGTACTGGCCGATCATCGTGAAGGAGTTCTCCGCGCTCGGCCTGCCCGAGGAGATCGCCTTCGTCGCCTGGCAGGAGTCGAACTTCGACCCGTTCGCCCAGACGCCGGTCGGCGCGCGCGGGATGTGGCAGTTCATGGATTTCACTGCCCGCAAGTATGGCCTCAAAGTCTCGGAGAACTGGCGCAAGGGCGGCTACGACGAGCGCACCGACGTTCGCAAAGAGACCCATATCGCCGCCAAGTATCTCTACGACCTGCTCGCACAGTTCGGCGCCGACTCGTTCATGCTCGCCATCGCCAGCTACAACAAGGGCGAGAACGGCATGCTCCGGGTCCTGCGCGAGGTCGGCTTCCGCAAGGAGCAGCGAGACTTCTGGCACCTCTACCGCTTGAAAAAATTGCCCGAAGAGACGATGGAGTACGTTCCGCAGATCCTCGCGGCAGCCATCATCTGCAATGACCCCAGGAAATACGGCCTCGACTGAGAAAAGGACTCCCATGCGCAAGAACGCTCTCTCCGCTTTCGCCGTGCTCGCACTCGCGCTGGCCGGCTGCCACATCCGCGCGATTCCGTTCTCCTCTCCGCCGGGCTACAGCCTTTCGCACGAGTCTGCCGACGGCACGCTGAACAAGAAGCAGGACGCGACGCTGAGCGACGAGGACAACCACTACATGCAGGGCTTCCGGTACGAGCTGCCGGCGCCCGGCTCGCTGATCGCGCAGGCCAAGCCGGTCAACCCGGCGGCGCAGATCTCGGTGGCCATCTACGCCGAGGGCGGCGGCGAGCCCATCGCCAAGGGCGAGCCGGGAAAGAAAGTGGAGGCCACCGAGCTGCAGGCCGGTACCTACTACGTGGCGGTGATGGAGCCGTGGAAGGAAGCGATCAAGACCCGCGTCGAGCTGCGCACCATCTACAAGCCGCTCGACCCGGATGCGGCGCAGCAGGCGTGCAAGACGCAGGCGACCGCGCGCGAGCTGAA
>VBLM01000077.1 GCA_005879095.1 Deltaproteobacteria bacterium | reverse complement strand
CCTCTTCGCGGCGCTCTACCACGCGCTGCTCGGAGCGCGGCTGGCGGCGGCGCGCCGCGCGGAAAAGACCGCGGTGCAGAAGCGCGTCGCCGACGTGGAGGAGCGCGCCCGTGAGCTGCGGCTCGTCGCCACCGCTTCCGACTCCGACGGCCGCCAGCTGCTCGCCGGCGTGGCCGAGGTGGAAGAGATGCTGCGCGGCGCGCTGGCGGTTGCCGAAGCGGCCCTGCGGCCCCACGCGGTCGCCGTGTTCCTGCTCGCGCCCGACGGCGAAAGCGCCCGTCTGCGTGAATGTGCGTCCCAGTCCGACAAGCTCTTCCGCGGACCGCTGGCGGCGAAAGAGGGCGCGCTCGGCGCCGTGCTCTCGACGGGCCGGGCGGTCCGCCTCGATCACGCACCGGATTCGCTCAGCTACTACGAGGGGCGTGCGCCGGTGGGCGCGTTCCTCGGCGTGCCGCTCGGCTCGCTCGGAGCGCTCGTCGTCGATCGCGCCGAGCCGTTCACCGACGCGGAGCAGCGCGTGCTGGAAGCGCTGGCCGCCGAGGTGACGCGCTCGATCGAGGCCGAGCGCCTGCTGGGCGCCGTCCGCCTGGAGAAGGAAGAAAAGGCGCGTTTCTTCCGCGCACTCGAGGAGCTCAACAAGACGACGACCGTCGCGCAGGCGGCCGAGACGGCGGTGGCCCAGGCGCGACGGATGTGTCCCGCGCTCGACCTCTGCGCGGTGACGCTGGCCGAGGACCGCCGGCATCGGGTGCTGGCCGTGGACGGCGACGCGGCTCAGGCACTGCGGGACTTGAGCTTCGCAGACAATGCCGGCCTGGTGAGCAACGTGGTCAAGCTCGGCGCGCCGCTGCCGGGCCGGCCGCTCGGCGCCATGGATCGGGTGGTGATCTTCGACCACTCGACCGTCGTGCGCGGCTTGCAGGCGCTGAAGATCTTCCCCCTGCGCGCCGGTGAAACCACGGTCGGCACGCTGGTGTGCGGCAGCCGCAGCGCCTTGACAGAGCCGGCCCAGAAGGAACTCTCGATGCTCGCCCTGCAAGCGGCGGAAGCGCTCGTCCGCACCCGGCTGTACGAGCACGCCGAGCGCCTCGCCACCACCGACGGTCTTACCGGTCTCTTGAATCGGCGGTCATTCAACGCGCAGCTCGAGGCGCGCCTCCGCGAAGCGCAGCGATATCGCAAGCCGCTCTCGCTGCTCCTGCTCGACATCGATCTCTTCAAGAAGGTCAACGATGGATTCGGACATCCGGCCGGCGACGCGGTGCTGCGCGGCGTGGCCCGGGTCGTCCAGTCGCAGGCGCGCGGCACCGACATCGTCGCGCGCTACGGCGGCGAGGAGATGGCGCTCGTTCTGCCCGAGACCGACGCGTCGGGCGCGCGGGTCATCGCCGAACGCATCCGAAGCGCGGTGGCACAGGCCCGCCACCAGACCGAGCAAGGAGCGTTGCAGGTCACGCTCAGCATCGGCGTCGCGACCTGGCCCTCGACCGACGCCGACGTGCTCCTGGAACACGCGGACAAGGCATTGTACCGCGCGAAACAGGGCGGCCGGAACCGCGTCGAACTCGCGCGCGGGCGAGCAGCAGCCTGAGGCCTCTTTTCCCCTTTCCCCTGTCGGGTTCCCGATCTACGCTCGATCCTTCCCGGGAGCCACTGTTGCGCAAGAACTACGTTCTCGACACCAACGTCCTGCTCCACGACCCGCGCGCGCTCTTCCAGTTCAAAGACAACAACGTCATCGTCCCCATCTACGTCGTCGAAGAGATCGACAAGTTCAAGCGCGATCTCTCGGAGCTGGGCCGCAACGCCCGCGAAGTGTCGCGCTCGCTCGACGGCTACCGTGAAGAAAACGGCTCGCTCACCGAAGGCGTCCCGCTGGAGAACGGCGGCATGCTGCGGGTGATGTTCACGCAGAAGGAACTGCCGCGCGAGCTGATGAACCAGCACTTGGCCGACAACCGCATCCTCGCGCTGGCGATGGACGTGAAGGAGCGCGAGCCGTCGATGCGCTGCGTGTTCGTCACCAAGGACATCAACCTGCGCATCCGCGCCGACGCTCTGGGTCTGGTTACCGAAGATTACGAAAACGACAAGATCGAAAACCCCGAAGTCTACATGGGCGTGCGCGAGCTGGAAGTGGGCAAGTCGGACATCGACGCCTTCTACGCGCACGGAGAGCTGCCGCTTCCCGAGGGTACGAACGGCATCTATCCCAACGAGTTCGCGCTGCTCAAGGATCGCGACGCGCCCACCCACACCGCGTTGAGCAAATACAACGCCGCCAAAGCGCGCTTCGTCCCGTTATTGAAAAGTTTGAAAGAGGGCGCCTGGGGCCTGCGGCCGCGCAACAAGGAGCAGAGCTTCGCGCTCGACCTCCTGATCAACGACGAGATCAAGCTGGTGACGATCGTCGGCAAAGCGGGCACGGGAAAGACGCTGCTCGCCATCGCCGCCGGCCTGCAGAAGACGATGGAGGAGCAGGTCTATCAAAAGATGCTCGTTTCGCGTCCCGTCTTCCCGCTCGGCAAGGACATCGGCTTTCTCCCCGGCACCGTCGAGGAGAAACTCAACCCGTGGATGCAGCCCATCTACGACAACGTCGAGTTCCTCATGGGGCTCTCCCGCGCCGACAAGAAAGCGGGCCGCAGCTACCGCGAGCTGATCGATCTCGGCCTGGTGGCGATCGAGCCGCTCACCTACATCCGCGGACGAAGCATTCCAAATCAGTACATCATCGTCGACGAGGCGCAGAACCTGACGCCGCACGAGGTGAAGACGATCATCACCCGCGTCGGCGACAACACCAAGATCGTCCTCACCGGCGACCCGTACCAGATCGACAATCCCTACGTGGACTCGACCTCGAACGGCCTCGTCCACGTGGTCAACAAGTTCAAGCACGAGCGCCTCGCCGGTCACATCACGCTGACCAAGGGCGAGCGCAGCGCCCTCGCCGAATTGGCGTCGAACGTACTGTAGAGACCTACAGGCCAGATCTCTGGCCGCAGGGCTGTCATTCGAGCCCCGCTACCTTGACGCCGTCCCTGCAAAGGCGCGGAATTACGAATGAGTACGGCGGCATGCTGTTTGAAGGAGGATAGGGGCGGGGGGGCCCTGCGGAGGTCGGATGCCGACGGCGAGTTTCGTTTTCCCGGTCCGCTACGTGTCGGAGGGAGTGGCGGTCCAGACCACCTCGCGCGAGCTGAGCCCACTCGGCATCGCGGTGCGATCGCTGGCGCCGCCGCACGTCGGGGCGCGCGTCTCGATGGCCCTCTACCTGCCGAACGCGTCCATCCCCGAGGTGGCCATCGCCCGCGTCGCCCGTTCGCGCACCGGGTCGCCGGGCGAGTCCGGTTTCTGGGCCGACTTCATCGTCGTCGATCCGCAGGCGCGAATGCGCAT
>VBLM01000413.1 GCA_005879095.1 Deltaproteobacteria bacterium | reverse complement strand
CGACGTCGATGGTGGCATTGGGGTCCAGGAGGGGGGTCAGGACGCCGACTACCTTGGACAGGTTGATATTCCCGCCGATTCCCCACAGCGAGCGGATGCCGCCATCGGCGAAGACGTGCGGGTCATTGGTGCCGAAGAAGTTGGTGGCGATGCCGAGGACCAGGCCGTACGGCAGATCGAGGTCCTTGGCCGTCGTGGTCCCCGGCAGCGAGAGGTGGACGGTGTGCATCGGGCCGACCAGGGTGCTCACCGACAGGTCGAGGAGGCTGTTGGGCACGGCCGACCCGAAGAACGCCATGTGCACCGCCTCGCCCTGGTCCTGCAGCGGCGCGAACTCGCCCTGCGGGCTGGGGCAGGCGGGGTCGTCCGATTTCGAGACGCACAGGTGGCTGGTAAAGCCGCTGCGCGAGTTGGTGGCGATGAACGGCTGCAGCGGCACGAGCAGGTCGGTAGCTGTGGTCTGGACGAACGACGTGTAGTTGTAGCCGGGCGCGAAGACGTGCACGTCGTGCGAGGCCGCGTCGAAGCTGGTGGTGCTGAAGGTGCCGTCGTCAGCGGTCGCGACCGCCGCCGCGCAGACGCCGGTATGGTCGCAGACCATCACCTTCGCGCCTTTGATCGGCTCCTTGGTGTGCATGTTGATCGCGGTCACGCGCAGGCCGATGGCCGCGCCGTAGACGTGGATGGTGCTGGTGCAGGTCTTCGTCCCGGCCGTCGCGGTGACGGTAATGTCGCCTGATGTGTTTGGCGCGGTGAGCGTGCCGTCGGCGGCAATGGAGCCACTGCTGGTTGCCCAGGCCGTGCCACTGAAGTGGAGCGGAGCGCCGTCGGAATCCTTGGCCAGCGCGGTCATCTGGAGGGTCGACCCGGCGCGCACGGTGCCTGGATTCGGCGTCACGTCGCACGAGGCCACCTGGCTCGCCACCGGCTTCTGCGCGCACTTGCCGTTGAGGCAGACCTGCCCGCTGCCGCACTGCGCGTCGTTGCCGCAGGCCGGCGCGAGGCAGACGCCCTCTTCGCAGACGTTGGTGGGCGTGGCGCTGGTCTGGCACTCGGAGGTCGCGTGGCAGATGTTGACGCACGCCGAGTTGAGGCAGACCTGGTTTCCGCCGCATTCGGCGAGCGTGCTGCAGACGGTGGGGCCGGCGTCCTGCGGGCTGTTGCCGTGGCTACAGGCCGTCAACGCGGCGATGGCGGCGAGCGAGAGAGCAGAGCGGATCAGTCGGTGCATCACGCGGTCCCCTTGAGGTCGTCTTTCAAAGACCGCGCAGCGTGCTGGAAGAGGTCCGCGCGGTCAATACGAAACCCGTCCACTACCGCCCGTTTTCCTTTTCCTTTTCCTTTTCCCTTCCCTTACCCTCAGCCGGTGCTGCTTCTCGCCCTGCTCCTCGCCTTGCCCTCGCAGATCGAGCTCGAACAGGCCGTCCAGGACGCCATCGCGGGCTCCTGCCCGGGGCGGAAGGTCTCCATCGACCGCGATCTGACGCGTGCCTGTCATGAGTACACCGCGGCGGCGAGCACCGGCAAGGCGGCCCTGAGCGGCATCGCCGTCTCGTTTTATGCCTCGCTGGAGTCGGCCGAACCGGCCCCGGTGGCGGGCGTGGCGCGGGTCAGTCCGCCGTCGCGCGCCGACCGCGCGGTGGGCGAGCTCTTTCCCCGCGCGTGCCGGTTCAATCGGGTCGGCGTGGGCGCGGCGCTGATCGAGCGCGGCGAGGCCGTGGTCTGCACGCTGACGGCCGATCATGAAACCGATCTCTCGCCGATCCCCGGCCGCGTCGAGGAGTTCGACGTCGTCCAGGTCGCCGGGCGGCTCGCGCCGGGGCTGACCAATCCGAGACTCTTCGTCACCCGGCCGACCGGCGAAGTGGAGGAGATCGGACTCACCGCCTCCGGCGGCGAATTCGTCACCAAGGTCGCGCTGCGCGAGACCGGCGAGCACTCGCTGGAGATCCTCGCCGACGGCGCCGGAGGACCACAAGTTGTCGCGCTGAGACGGGTTTTCGCGGGCGTGAAGCCGCCGGACGCGCCGCCGCGCGAAGTGAAGCTGGGCAAGGGTCTGGACGGGGTCGAGGCAGCCATCGCGCGGCTGCGGGCCTCACGCGGGCTGCCGGCGCTGGAGCGCGATCCGGTGCTGGACGCGGCCGCCGAAGCCCACAGCCAGGAGATGGCGCGGACCCGCACGTTCGCGCACGTGCTGCCCGCCGATGGAACGCCCGGCGATCGCCTGCGGGCGCGCGGCTACGCCTTCCGCACGGCGGGCGAAAACATCGGCCTCGCCGAGGAGGCGGGCGGCGCGCACGAGGCCATCGTCGGCTCGCCGGCGCACCTCGCCAACCTGCTCGATCCGCGCCACCGCCGCCTCGGCCTCGGCGAAGCGCGCGGCCCCACTCCCGACGGCACCGAGGGCGTGTACCTGACCGAAGTGCTGGCCGCGCCGATCGTGGCCAGCAAGGATCCGGTCGCCGACGTCGCGGCTCTGGTCGAAGTCGAGCGAAAGAAGCACGGCCTCAAGCCGCTGCGGCGCGATCGAACCCTCGACCTGGTGGCGACCCATGAGGTTCTCGCCGCCGCCCAGTCTGGCGCCGTGAAACTGTCCGGCGATTCGGCCGGTCTCGCGCTGGAGAAGGTTCCCGAGCTCTCCAGCGCGGTGGCCGAGCTCTACGTCGGCGGCGGCGCCGATATCGTGGCGGCCTCAAAAAACCTCGCCGAGCCACGGTGGACGCGGCTCGGCGTGGGTGCGGTCTATGCCGGGTCGAAAGAAAGTGGACCCGGCCGGCTGTGGGTGGTTCTGCTCTAGGGCCGTTAAGCCGACTTCCGCTGCGTGGCGAAGGCCTCGATCGAATTTTCGGGAGCGACGTGGGTGATGCTGTAGTTGGGGCAGCGAACGCAGGTAAAGCTGTTCCACCCGCGCTTGACGGCCTCGTCGAGGCACTCGTCATACGCGGTACAGAACAGGTTCCGATGCGCCTCGACGGACATCTTCTTGTTGCCCTCGAGGTTGATCGGGGTGGTCATCTCAGTGGGAAAGGGCTTCGCCAGCAGAGACATTCGGGTCGGACCTCCTGAATGAGGCGCGGGCATATAACAGAACGCGTCAAGCAGCGCCAGTGCGGGTGGGGAGAAGCGCGCAATGTGGGGTGGATGTCGGCAGCGTGCAAGGGGGCAGATAACCGCGTGAAATCGAGAATTTTCGCCCTCGGCGCGGCTTTGACGCTCTGTGTCGGGCATCGGACAGTCTACGCACAGGCGGACCCGTCGGCGGAGGGGGGCGCGCTCCTGGCTGCCGGGAGGGCGGCCGAGGCGGCGGCGGCTGTCGGCGGCTGCACCACGGCGCGGTGCCAGCTGGTCCTGGGGCGGGCCCTGTTCGGGCTGGGGCGGATGAAAGAGGCCGCCGCGGCGCTGCGAAACGTGGTCGGCCTTGGACCGCTGCAGCCGCACGCATCGGTGCTCCTGGGTGAGACGCTGTTGCTCTCGGGCAGCCCCGGCGACGCGCTCGAACCGCTGCGGGCGGCGCGCGATGCCCCCGGTCCGGCCGGTCTGCGCGCTTCGGCGCTGCTGGCCGATGCGCTGCTGGCGGCCGGCGATTCCGCCGAGGCGCGGAAAGAGGCGCTGCGGGCCGAATCGCTCCACGGCCAGCCGGCGGACCTTCGCGCAGGACTTGCGTGGGACGCTGCGCAGGCGCTGGCGCACGAGCCGTCCGGCGCGCGGCAGGCGGCGGAAGCGCTGCGCGCTTTCTGGTTGCAGCACCCGGAGCACCCGGCTGCGGAGTCGGCGCGCGCGCTCGAGCGGAGGCTGAACGTCGCTTTGCCCGAGCCGTCGGGGCGAGAGCTGTTGCTGCGCGCGTCACACCTGCTAGCAGCGGGACAGCCGGCGGCGGCGCTGGCGCAGGCGGAGATCGCTCGCGGGATGCTGTCGGGCGCCGACCGGGCCGAGGCCTCGCTGCTCTACGCGCGGGCGCTCGCCGCCGACGGAAAACGTGCGCAGGCAGGACCTTTTCTGGAAGACGCCTGGGCCCACGGCGCTGCCCACGTCGCGGCGCAGGCGGGGATGCTGCTGGCGCGCGATCGGGCCCGGCGCGGGACCGACGCCGACGCCATCCGCGTCGCCGACCAGATCGCGAAGAAGTTCCCCGACGCGCCCGAGGCCGAGGAGAGCGTGCTCTTCACGGCGCGACTGCTGACCGACGCCGGCCAGCGCGCTCCGGCGCGGGCGCGACTGGCACGGCTGGCCCGCCAACGCACCGGCCCGAACGCCTCGGCTGCGCGCTGGATGCTGGCGTGGATGTCGTACAAAGACCGCCTGCGCGACGCGCCGGAGCGGTTCGCCGAGTTCGCCGCCAGCGCGGGTTCGGACGAGGAACGCGCGCAAGGGCTGTACTGGCAGGCGCGGGCGACACGGCGGCCGGCGCTGTACCGGAAGGTGGCCGAGCTCGATCCGCTCGGGTGGTACGGCCTGCTCGCGCGCGAGCGGATGGGACCGGCGATCGCGACAGCCGCCCCCTTCCCTCCGGTTTCGGCCCCGACGGGCGTGATTCCTGCCCTGTCGGTCGCCCTCGATCTCGTCACGCTCGGGTTGCTCTCGGACGCTTCCGCCGAGGCCGACTGGTTCGTGCAGAACCATCCCGGCGACGCCGGCGCGGCCGCGCTCGCCGTCTACCAGCGGGCGGGCCGGTACGATCGATCGATGCTGCTGGCCGAGTCGCTCCTCGGCGGTCGCGGGCCGCACGCGCCGCGGCCGCTGCTCGATGCGGCGTATCCGGCCGCTTTTCCATCCGAGGTCGCGGCGAGCGCATCGCGGACGCGCGTCGATCCGTATCTCCTGCTCGCGGTCATGCGCCGCGAGAGCCTCTTCAAGCCGGACACGCGCAGCGCGGCCGGCGCGGTCGGCCTTCTGCAGCTCCTCCCGGCGACGGCGCGCCGCGCGGCGATGGTCCTCGGCAGGCCCACGCTGCGCGACGAAGAGCTCACCGAGCCGGCGACGGCAATCGACCTGGGCGCCTGGTACCTCGCGGAATTGCTCGGGCGGTTCGGCGATCCGGCCGTCGCGCTGGCCGCGTACAACGCCGGTCCGCGCGTCGCGACGCCCTGGGCAGCGGCAGGCGCGGGACGGCAGCTCGACGAGTGGGTCGAGGACATCCCGTACCGCGAGACGCGGAGGTACGTGAAGGTGGTCGTCGGTGCGTGGAGCGCCTACCGGATCCTCGCCGGCGGCTCGGCGCCCCGCGTGTCGGCGACCGTCCCCGCGCCTCGCGGGGGCGCCAACTTCTAGAACAACTTCTGTTGCTGCGCAGCAACCGGCTGGGCGCGGAGCACGCCGAGGATCTCCTCGCCGTACTGCTCCAGCCGGAACGCGTCCATCCCCTCGACGCGCCCGAGCGCGGCCAAATCCCGGGGATCGGTCCGCGCGATCGCCCACAGGACCGCATTCGGCGCGATCACCTGCACCTCGACCTTGCGCGCCTCGGCCCGTCCCTTGCGCCACGCGCGCAACCGCTCGTATCGATCCTGCACTTCCGGCGGCGGCGCTCCGGGCGCTCCCCGGCGCCAGCGCTGGCCCTCGCCGGACGGCCGCGGCCGGGCCAGCGGCTCGGCTTCCAGACCCTTGCGCACGGCCTCGAGAACAGACGGCCCGATCTTGCGCAGCGCCTGCGGGGAGGTCCCCGGCACGCGCGCCAGCTCCTCCTCCGTCTTCGGCAAGCGCCGCGCGACCTCGCCCATGAAGAGATCCGAGACCACCTTGAACGCCGGCCGGTTGACCTCGCGCGCGCGCCGATCGCGCAACAGGTACAACTCGCGCAGCACGCCGCGGCCGCGCCCGTCCAGCGTGCGGGCCGCCTTCATCCGCTGCCAGCCCTCGGGATCGAACTCGCGCGGCCGCGACTCTTTCGCGATCAGCCGGGCGAACTCGGCTTCGGCCTCGGTCATGTGCTCGCGTCTGAGCAGCTCGGCATGCAGCTTGTCGCGCAGCGGCGACAAGTACTGCACGTCGGCGAAGGCGTACTCGAGTTGCTGCGCCGTCAGCGGCCGCCGTCCCCAGTCGCTGCGCTGCTCGTCGATGCTCAGTTGCACGCCGAGCTGATCGGCGAGCAGGTTGTGCAGGCCGACCTTCTCGATCCCGAGCGTCTTGGCCGCGGCGTGCGTATCGAAGATGCGCCCGAACGTAAGTCCGTAATCGCGCTTCATGCACACGACGTCGTACTCGGCGGCGTGGAGGATGACCTCGCGCTGCGGATCCGCGAGCAGCGGCAGCAGCGGATCGAGCGCCAGCTCGAGCGGATCGACCGCCCAGTCGGCGTCCGGCGTCGCGATCTGCACCAGGCACACCTTCTCGAAATACGCGTGAAAACCGTTCGACTCGGTGTCGAGCCCGATCCGCTCGCTGCGCGCGATCGCCTCCACGCACTCCTGAAGCTGCTCGGGCTTGTCGACGAACGTCTGCTTCACGTCTTGCCGCGCTCCTTCACTTCGGCGAGCACCGCGCGGAACGGGCCGCGTGCTTTGAGCAGCCGCAGGTCCTGCGCCAGCCCCACCGCCGACCGGTAGAAGAGCAGCGCCTCGGCGGGCGGCTTGATGCGGATAGCCAGGCCGGGCTCGCCGCGGAAGACCCGGCGCACGTCGGTGATCAGCGCGTCGTTGCCGAAATCGAGCACGCCGAGCCGGCCGTCGGCCATGACGATGAAGTTGCCCGGATGCGGGTCGGCGTGGACCAGGCGCGAGTAGTAAAACGGGCCCCAGATGGCATTCAGCATCGGCCCGACGTCCGGGTGCGCGCGGCCGGCAGCATTTTCCTCGAGAAAGACGCGATACACGGACGCGAACCGGTCCGAGAGCAACTTGGTCGCGCCGAAATCGAGCACGCCGAGCCGGCCGTCGGCCATGACGATGAAGTTGCCCGGGTGCGGGTCGGCGTGGACCAGGCGCGAATAGTAAAACGGGCCCCAGATGGCAAAGAGCAGGAGCCGCGCGACGCGGAAGCGCTCGTCTTCGGGCTCGCGCGCCTCGATGAACTCGAGCAGCTGCCGCCCGCGCAGCCGCGTCAGGGTGAGGACTTTTT
>VBLM01000412.1 GCA_005879095.1 Deltaproteobacteria bacterium | reverse complement strand
CGAGGTGCGTCGCGGTGAGGCTGGGATAGAGCACGGACTTCGGATCCTGCTCGTAATGGTAGACATCGCCCGAGAGCGTCAGGTCGGTGTCGCGCCAGGCCGTCGCGGTCGCGGCCAGCGAGAACTTCTCGGAGTCGAGCGTGACCGCGGTCGCAGTGCCGAGCGCCTCGCACACCTTCCGCTTCGGCTGCGACGCGCACAGCGCCTTGAGCTGTGCAAAGGAAAGCGTGCCGATGTGGGCGCGGGTGATGAGCTGGTCGGTGGCGAGGTGCGTTCCGGAGACGCCGGCGTTGAACAGCCATTCGAGGTCCGACTCGCCAGCGGTGTCGTACGTGACGTCGAGACCGCCGTCGAACTCCGAGGTCTGCGACTGGATCAGCGCCTGCCCGCTGATGGTCTGCCCGGTGGCCGTCAGGACCGAGATGTCGGCGCCGACCTGCTGCGTGCTCTGCGGCGAAACGTCGAGATCGAGGCCGAACGACCAGTTGTCGGTGGCGTCCCAGTCGAGGCCGGCGGAGAACATCGTCAGTACGCTGCCGCTGGTGCCGAACTGGCCGGCGCTCGCGGCCGGAGTCGCGCCTTCGGCGGTCAAAGTCGCGCCGGCGTTGAGCGACCACTTTTCGCTCAGATCGAACGTGGCGGCGAGGTTGTCGCTGACGTTGCCGGAGCGCGGGTTGGTCGCGGTCGCCTGCGTGCTGTTGACGCTCAATTGATCGGAGACGTTGCTCGAGCGCGCGCCCGCGGCGGCGAGCGCGACGGCGAAGAGCAGGCGGTACCGCATTTCGTTCGACCTCCGGTTCTGTACAGACCCGCGTCGGACCTGCACGGTTACACGCAGGATGTGGGTGTCGCTGGGTGTTACTCCCACTCGATGGTGGCGGGCGGCTTGCTACTCACGTCGAGGACGACGCGGTTGATGCCGCGCACTTCGTTGGTGATGCGGCTCGAGATGCGGGCGACGAGATCGTACGGCAGGCGCGCCCAGTCGGCGGTCATGCCGTCGAGGCTCTCGACGGCGCGCAGGACGCAGGCCGATTCGTACGTGCGTTCGTCGCCCATCACGCCGACGGATTTCACCGGCAGGAGGACCGGGAAGGCCTGCCAGAGGTGCTTGAGGCCGGCGGTCTCTTCGCGCACGATCGTGTCGGCCTTGCGCACGAGCGCGAGGCGCTCTTCGGTGATTTCGCCGAGGACGCGGATGGCGAGGCCGGGGCCGGGGAACGGCTGGCGGCTGACGATCGCTTCCGGCAGGCCGAGCTCGCGGCCGAGGGCCCGGACTTCGTCCTTGAAGAGCTCCCTGAGCGGCTCGACGAGTTGCATCTTCATTCGTTCCGGCAGGCCGCCGACGTTGTGGTGGCTCTTGATCACCTGGCTCGGCCCGCGAAAGGAGACCGATTCGATCACGTCTGGATAGAGCGTGCCCTGCGCGAGGAAGCGCGCTTCGCCGTGCTCTTTGGCGTCCTTGGCGACTTCGTCTTCGAAGACGGCGATGAACTCGCGGCCGATGATTTTTCTTTTCTCCTCCGGGTCTTCGATCTTTGCCAGCTGTTGGAGAAAGCGCTCTCTCGCGTCGACGGTTCGCAGCGGAACGTGGAAGCGATCCTTGAAAGTCTGTTCGACCTGGTGCGCTTCGCCCTCGCGCAAGAGGCCGTTGTCGACGAAGATGCACTGGAGTTTGGGCCCGATCGCCTTGTGCAGGAGCAGCGCCACGACCGCGCTGTCGACCCCGCCGGAGAGCGCGCAGATGACGCGCTCGTTTTTCACTTTCGCGCGGATTCTTTCGATCTCCTCCCCGGCGAACGCGCCCATGCGGAAGTTGAACGAGACGCCGCACTCTTCGAGGAACGCTTCGTAGAGCTCCTTGCCGCGAGGGGTGTGGGCGACTTCGGGATGGAACTGGATGGCGTAGAGGCGGCGTTCGGTGTTGGCGACGGCGCAGTACGGCGAGTTGGCGGTCCGGGCGATGGTCTTGAAGCCCTTCGGCGGCGCGCTGACCTTGTCGCCGTGCGACATCCAGACGTCGAGATGCTCGTGCGCCTGCATGTCGCGGAAGGGCCCGACCGGCTCGACCACCTCGAGCTGCGCGTGGCCGTACTCGCGGTGGGCCGTGCGATCGATGGCGCCGCCGAGCAGCTTGGCCATCAGCTGCAGGCCGTAGCAGACGCCGAGGACGGGGACTTTCAGGTTGAAGATCTCGGGGTCGACGAGCGGCGCGCCGGGCTGCTCGACGCTGAACGGACTGCCGGAGAGGACGATCCCTTTCGCGCCGAAGGCGCGGATCTGCTCGAACGGCATCGTGCAGGGGTGAATTTCGCAGTAGACGTGCAGCTCGCGGATGCGGCGCGCGATCAGCTGCGTGTATTGCGATCCGAAGTCGAGGATGAGGATCTTTTCTGCATGGATGTCAGCCACCGGCCCTCCTCAGAGGCCAGCCCTTATAACCGAATTCGCACCGGCTCGTCGTAGAGCGCGCCGCCGCCGCCCAGATCGGTCGCGCGCGCTTTCGAAAGGACGTTCGCGCAGCGGCCGTTTTTGACGTGGCCGCCTTTCGACATCAGGGCGACGTCGCGGCGTTGGCGCGGGTCGTGGCGGACTTGAATGGGGAGGGATCCGATCGCGGACTGCAGCTCGGCGAAGCCGCCGTCGGTGATGCCGGCGGATGAATCGGGATGGACGGTGACGACGGGCGGACCCGAGGGTTGGCCCTTCGACCACTGCGAGCTCTGGGCTTTGTCGGTCGACAAGGCCATCAGATAGAGCGGAAATTCGGAAGACACGCGGGCGCGCGCCGGTGCGGACGTGATCAGGTTCACCTTGCCGGAAGCGGTTTTGAACTTGCGGTCGGCGAACAGGACCTTCCCCGAGAGCGAAGAACGTTGCGGGCCGCGCTCTTCCAGGTCGGCCACCGTGAAGCCGGCGTCGCGACGGAGGATGCGTTCCTTCCATTCGCGCGCGGTGCCGCGCAGCAGGCCGGAGAAGCCGACGCGCTCGGAGAGCAGCTGCAGGATTTCGAGATCCGACTTGACTCCCGGCGGCGGCGGAATGACCGGGCGCGAGGCCCCGACCCAGTGATGCCCGTACGCGCCGAGCAGGTCGTCGTCC
>VBLM01000409.1 GCA_005879095.1 Deltaproteobacteria bacterium | reverse complement strand
ACGCCCTCGCGCATCTCCCACCACTTGGGCATCTCAAACGCGAACGGGACGTCGGAATTGCCCTCGGTGATCTTCACCGCGCGCGTCTCGATGCGGTCGAATGCCTTGCGCGCGGAGGCCACCTTGAGCTCGGAGCCCCACTCCATCTCTTTGATCGCCTCCGCGACGGCGTCGAGCGTCAGGAAGGACGGCGCGATCTTGGCGAGCGCGCCCAGGATGCGGACCTCCGTGTGGTCTTCCTTGTAGACCCACAGCCCGGAGAAGCTCGCTTTCGCTCGAATGAGCGACAACTTGTACGGCGCATCCTTCTTGTGGATGTCCTTCAGCAGCGCGTCGAACGGCTGGAGCGAGGTCATGAGCAGCGTGCCGTTCGGCTCCGTGAGGCGGTTGATCGGCTGCAGACCGTACCACGCCCAGGACTCGACGCCTTTCGACAGCGTGTCGTCCACGCAGATGGTGACATCGACGTGCTTGGGCTCGTAGCGGGCCATGTTCTGCTCGAGCTCTTCCTTGGTATCGGCGACGATCGCGAAGTCCTTGGCGGGAATCCCGTTGCGCTGCGGGCTGTCGCCGTAGCGGCCGAACGCGATGCCCCAGCGTTCCGACTTCCGCGCCGACAACACGATGCCGCGCACGATGCGCGCGGCGAGGTTCTTCTGGAAGATGCCCCGGTAGACGACTTCGCAGATCAGCGCTGACATACGGCCTCCTGGCGGTGGGTACTGGTCGGCTGGTCCGACCAGAGCGTACGCCCGGGGCCCTGCGTCCTGCAAGTCCTTATCAGAGGGACCCGGTTTGGCGGGCGCTTACGCCACGCGCTTGAGGAACTCCTCGAGCGCGTGCGTGAACGCTTCGGGCTGCTCGAGGTTGGACAGGTGCGACGCCGGATCGAGCACGACGAGCTCCGAGCCCTTGATCTGCTGGTGGATCGCCTGCGACGCCGCGAGCGGCGTGCCCATGTCTTGGGCGCCGACGATGATCAGCGTCGGAAGCGTGATCGCCTTCAGGCGATCGGTCAGATCGAGGGCTTTGATCGCATGGCAGCAGCCGACGTAGCCCTTCGGCGGTGTGCGGCGGATCATCGCGCGCACCGGCTCGATGACGTCCTTTCGACTCTCGATGAACTTCGGCGTGAACCAGCGCCCGACCGTCGTTTCGACCATGGGCTCCATGCCCTGGGCCTCGACCGTCGTGATGCGCTCGTCCCAGAGGTGCTTCATGTCGGCGGGAATGCGGCTCGACGTGTCGCAGAGGCTGAGCGACTGGAGGATGGACGGCGAGGTCAGCGCGAGCGTCTGCCCGATCATGCCGCCCATCGACAGACCGATCCAGTGCGTTCGCGCGATGCCGAGCGCCTTCAGCAATGCCCGCGCGTCGTCAGCCAGCTGGGCCAGCGTGTAGCCGCCGGCCGGAGCGTCGGTGCCGCCGTGGCCGCGCGTGTCGTAGCGCAGGACGTGGTAGCGGCGCGCGAGCGCCTTCGCCTGCGGATCCCACATGGACAGATCGGTGGCGAGCGAATGGCTCATCGTGACCACCGGCCCGTCGGCCGGGCCTTCGAGCGTGTAGTACATCTGGATGCCGTTCGCGCTGATCTTCATCGCTTCGCCTCCCGTTCGATCGTCCAGACAAGTGCCTCGGCCGCCCGCTCGTCGCTGGGGCGGCCACGCTTGCGCAGCGCCTCCGCGATGTTCGCCCGGACCTGGGGCGGACGGTTCTGCGCGAGCTTGAACTTGGCGCGACACGCGCGCACGTCCAGCCGCACGGCCGCAATGTGATGGATGGCCCCGCGGTACATCGGATCGTCGGCGGTCACCGGCCGGAAGCCGCCCTCGGGCTGGTAGCGCGCGAGCAGCCGCATCTGCTGCGCCGCCAGCTCCGCCGCGTCGCCGGACACCGCCGCCTCGCACTCGAACATCACCGTGCGATGGTACGCCGTGGCCATGATCGCGTTCTCGGGATCCACCCAGTAGGACGGAATGGTCGCGAGGACCTCGTCGACCTCGAACATGCAGCGTCGGCGCGCCGCGAGATCGGCGATCTGCTCGTCGCTGCGGACGAGGTGGATCTCGAACGCCGCGCCGTCGTACGTGAACGGATAGAGGCCCAGGTGCGGCGTGCCGTCGGCGCCGACCGTCACCAGGCGCCCGAGCTCCTGCGCGCGCACGAATCGGTCGATCTCGGCGGCGGGCACGTTCGTGTAGACGTCGTGGAAGATCACGCGGCGGCTCCGGCGCGGGGCTTCCGGACCATCGAGCAAAAATATTCGTGGACGGTCGGGTCGTCGGTCAGCTCCGGATGGAAGGTCGCCACGAGCACGCTGCCCTGGCGCGCCAGCACGGCCTCGTCCCCATGGCGCGCGAGCGTCTCCACGCCCGCGCCGACACGCCGGATGCGCGGCGCGCGTATGAAAACCATCTCGACCGGCGTGGCCCGGCCGTCGAGGCTCGCGCTGCCGTGCGCCTCGAACGACTCGCGCTGCCGCCCGTAGGCGTTGCGCTCGACGCCGACGTCGATGAAGTCGAGCGAGAACTGCCGGGGATTCTCGACGTCCCGCGCGAGCAGGATCAGACCGGCGCAGGTGCCGAAGATCGGCCGGCCCTCGGCGTGGAACCTCTCGAGCGCAGGGACGAACCCCCAGGCATCCATCAGCTTCAGCAACGTCGTGCTCTCGCCGCCGGGGATGATGAGGCCATCGACGTCCGCGAGCTCGGCGGGCTTGCGCACCTCGACCGCCTCCACGCCGCAGCGCGCGAGCGCCTTGGCGTGGCGGTCGAAGTCACCCTGGAGCGCGAGAACGCCGATCCTCACGGCCAGACCATCACAGGCTCGCCTCGTTCTTTCACAGCGTCGCCTCGCCTTCGGCTGCGGCTCCTGAAACGGGCTGCGGCGCGCACTACCATCCGCGCGTCTGCATCAAGTCCTTCTCGGCCAGCTTGCTGGTCTCGATGCCGACCATTGCGTCGCCGAGGTCTTCGCTGACCCGAACGAGGACGTCCGGATCCTTGAAGTGCGTGGTCGCCTGCACGACGGCCTTCGCGCGCTTGGCCGGATCGGACGACTTGAAGATTCCCGAGCCGACGAAGACGGCCTCGGCTCCCAGCTGCATCATCAGGGCGGCGTCGG
>VBLM01000411.1 GCA_005879095.1 Deltaproteobacteria bacterium | reverse complement strand
CCGGAATCACCTCTCGGGACAGCACCTTCGAGACCGTCTCGGGACTTCTGGTGCGGCCGCTGCCGGGATTCGGCGAGCTGTTCCGCATGCTCTCGTTCCAGGAGATCGGCAGCGCGGCGATGCTCTCGCGCGCCGTAGCGGGCGTGATGCGCGACGGACTTCTGGTCTTCGCCATGCCCGGCAGCCCGGCGGCGGTGAAGCTCGCCTGCGATCGGCTGATCCTTCCCGAGCTGGGACATCTGCTGGAAGAGCTGGGCAGATGAGGACCTGGAAGCGCGCCGAGCTCTTGCGTCCGGCGCTCGACGCGCTGCTGGCTTCGACCGACGCGCCGGAGCGGGTGCGGGGCGATCCGGTCGAGCTGCCGCACCGATACTCGGACGCGTGCGACATCGAGGTGGCCGCGCTGCTCTCGGCGGCGCTGGCGTACGGCCGGGTCGATCTCTTCAAGCCGCGGCTGACGGCGCTGCTCGCCGCGCTCGGCCCTTCGCCCGCCGACACCGCGCGAAATTCAACACCCGTTGAATTGTTGCGCAAGGCGCGCGGGTTCGCCTATCGCATGACCGACGCGCGCGACGTCGCCTGCCTGCTCTACGGCGCCGGCGCGATCCTGCGCGAACACGGCTCGCTGGGCGCCTCTTTTGCGAAACATTATCGAAAGTGTTCGAACCTTCGTGGCGCTCTCGGAGCGTTCGTCGACGAGCTGTGCGCTCCGGACTTCAGGCCGATCACCGGCAAGCGCACGCCGACGCGGCGGCTCAAGCACCTCTTGCCGCATCCCGATCGAGGCAGCGCCTGCAAGCGGCTCAATCTCTTCCTGCGCTGGATGGTGCGCGGACCCGATGGTGTCGACTTCGGCCTCTGGCGCGAGATCCCCCGCGCGGAGCTGGTCGTACCGCTCGACACGCACGTCCACCGCATCGGCCGCTTCATCGGGCTGACGCAGCGGAAGGATCTGTCGTGGCGCACCGCCGAAGACGTGACGCGGCGGCTGCGGTATCTCGATCCCGCCGATCCGGTCCGCTACGATTTCGCCCTCTCGCATCTCGGCATCAGCGGCACCTGCGCAGCGCGGAAAGACGCCCGCCGCTGCGCAGACTGCCCTCTGAAACCGATCTGCAAATATTGGGTTTAGTCGACGACGTGCGTCGGCTGGATCTTCTTCTTGTCCTTCTCCAGATTCGGCTCGCGGTCGATGCCGCCCTGCTGCTTCTGCCAGTCGCGCTGGTTGAGGTTGCCGTGCGGCCCGCTCGGCTTGCCCTGATCGAGCTCGCCCTCCTGGCCCATCGTGCCGCCGCGGTTCAGGCCCTTGTCCTTGTTGGCCATGGCTGGTTCCTCCTCGGCGGAAACTTTTTCCCCTCCCTGTTCGCTCGCAAGCCACGGCGCTGCGTGCGAACGCTCGGCTGCCTGCGCAATTGCGGCAGCGGAGCGTTTGGCGTTATTGACCCGTCGTGCCTCGCAAGACCACCACCATCCGCCTGCACGTCAACGGCGAGGAGCACGCGCTGGCCGTCCCCGTGCAGCGCACGCTCCTCGAGGCGCTGCGCTACGATCTCGGGCTGACC
>VBLM01000410.1 GCA_005879095.1 Deltaproteobacteria bacterium | reverse complement strand
TCACGCCGCCCAGGTGGAGGATGTCTCCTGGCGCCAGCTCGATCGGATGGCCGGCCTCGACCCGCTCCTCGCCGACCGAGGTGGGCAGTCCGCTCCCCAGGTCGTCGATCCGCACCGGCGGACCCATCGAGAGCACCGCATGCCGCGGCGCGACCGATCCATCGTCCACCACCACTCCGCACGCCGGATCGCGCCCGAGCGTCACCTCGCCCGACTCGGGCAGCTGGTGGGTGGTGAACCCACCCTCGCCGGCCACGAACAGCCGCAGCCGCTTGGGCTGGCTCGAAGGCGCGTTCTCGGTGTCCGTCTTGGCCAACAAAGTCCCCTGTCAATAACCGGCAAGGCCTTCGGTCGCCGCCGCCGTGGCGCGAAACCCGGGCACGCCCGACTGCAGCCAGCCCTCGACGTCGACCAGCGGGCCGCCGGTGATCTCACCGTCGCGCACTTCGGCGGCGTCGACGTGAACCTGGACCGCGAGCTTGAGGCGCACGTCGGCGGTGGTTTCACGCCGAGCAACGCGCTGCCGGTCTGCAGATAGAGCGAGTACCCGGCCTCCCGCAGCTTGGCCTCGGTCTGATCGAGAAGCTCCCCGAGGCTGCCGAGCAGCGCCTCGTCCTCCTCGCCGATGATCTCCATGTCGACGTTGATGGCCACCCCGCGCCGGCCTTCCGCGCGCGCGAGGCGCTCGCCGGTGACCGCCGCCCGCAGCGCCTCGACGAGCGAGTGGACGTCCGGATACCGCCGCGTGGAACGCTTTTCCAGGCAGCGCAGGACGACCGCGTCGATCTCGGCCGAGACCGGCGCCATCGCGCTCGGCCGGGGCGGCGGCGACTCGACGTGCAGCCGTTCCATCTCGACCGGATCGCCGGAGACGAACGGATAGCGTCCGGTGAGCATCTGGTAGAGCAGCACGCCGAGGCCGTAGATGTCGACCCGGTGGTCGACCGCCGCGCCGCGGATCTGCTCGGGCGCCATCGCATACGGCGTGCCGATGCGCTGTCCCACCGCCGTCAGGCCGCGCTCTCCGGGGGCGCTGCGCATCAGCTTGGCGATGCCGAAATCGAGCAGCTTCACCCGCGGCTGGTCGCCGTCCTCGACCACCACCACGTTGCTCGCCTTCAAATCGCGGTGCACCACGCCCTCCGCGTGCGCGGCGCCGAGCGCGTCGCAGACCGGCACGAGGTAGCTCAAAGCCTGCGCGGGCGTCAGCCGTCCCCGGCGCTCGACGATGCTGGCCAGCGAGACACCGTCGAGCAGCTCCATGACGAAGAACGGCCGCTTCTTGTCGAGCTGGCCGAACTCGTAGATGTCGACGATGTTCGGATGCTTGATCCGGTTGACGACCTGGGCCTCGCGGACGAAGCGCTCGACCATCTCCGGCGACCCCGCCAGCCGGCTGTGCAACACCTTGACCGCGGCCTTGCGCCCCAGCACGCGGTGCTCGGCGGTGTAGACGGTGCCGCAGCCGCCGGAGGCGATCTTTCCCATGATCACGTACTCGCCGGCCCGATCGCCGGGCGCGAGCTCGTCATCGAGCTCCAGGGGCTCGCCGCTGGGCTCCTTGGGCGGCCCCGAAGGGAGCGTCGGTGTGTACTCCTTCACCATCGGT
>VBLM01000056.1 GCA_005879095.1 Deltaproteobacteria bacterium | reverse complement strand
GCTTTCGACCGCGCGGCTCGTCGAGCTGCTCGAGGCCCTGCGCGCGTTGAAACACGTCGAGATCATCCGCATCGGCACGCGGATTCCGGTCTGTCTGCCGATGCGAGTCGACGACCAGCTGGCGCGCGCGCTGCGGCGGTTTGCGCCGCTGTTCGTCGTGACCCATTTCAACCACGCCAAGGAGATCACCCCCGAGGCGCGCGAGGCCTGCGAGCGGCTGGTCGACGCGGGTGTGCCGGTCGAAAACCAGGCGGTGCTGATGCGGCGGCTGAACTCGAGCGTCACCGCGATCAAGGACCTGATGCAGAAGTGCCTGAGGATGCGGGTGCGGCCGTACTACCTGCATCAGATGGACGTCGCCGAGGGGCTCGAGCACCTGCGTACGCCGTTGCGGGCGGGCGTCGAGATCCTCGAGGGCCTGCGCGGCTGGACGAGCGGGCTCGCGGTGCCGCACCTGGCGGTCGATCTTCCCGGCGGGGGTGGCAAGGTCACGCTGCAGCCGGAGTACGTCGCGGAGCGGCGCGCGCGCGAGACCGTCTTCCGGAATTACCACGGCGATCGCTACGTGTATCCCGAACCTTCCGCGACCGACTGCAGCGTGCCGTACGACGAAATCTTCTACGCAGGCCGCCAGCCGCAAGCCGCAACCCCCCGTCTCCGAGTGCTGCCGTGATCGCCAACATCCTGGAATCATTGGCGATCTGGATTCAGGGCGTGATTTCGGCGATGGGCTACGCGGGCGTGGCCGGGTTGATGGCGATCGAGAGCGCCTGCATCCCGCTGCCGAGCGAGGTGATCATGCCGTTCGCCGGCAGCCTCGTCCCGGGCGGCCGATTCACTCTGTGGGGCTGCGCGCTGGCGGGCGCGATCGGCTGCGTGGTCGGCAGCATCCCCGCCTATTACGCCGGCGCGTATGGCGGGCGGCCGCTGATCATGCGCTACGGGAAGTACATCCTCTTGTCGAAGTCGCACCTCGACCAGGCCGACGAATTCTTTCGCCACCGGGGCGACATCACCGTCTTCGTGGCGAGGCTGCTTCCCGTCGTGCGCACGTTCATCGCCTTTCCGGCGGGCGTGGCGCGGATGCCGATGGGCAAGTTCGTCGCGTATACGTTCGCCGGATCGCTGCCGTGGTGCCTCGGCCTGGCATGGGTGGGAATGAAGCTGGGCGAGCACATCGACCAGCTCAAGCCGTGGTTTCACCGGTTCGACGCGGTGCTGGTCGTGGCCGGATTGCTTGCTGTCGCATGGTTCATCCGTAGACAGCTGAAGGAACGCCAAGCGGTCCCTTGAGCGCGATCCTTCTTCCGTTGGGCAACTCGCTTCCCACAGGCGAGCGCCCAGCCGCAGGCCTCGTCTGGCCGTCCCCTTGCAGAAGGGACGCGCACGGAGGCGGACATGGCGGCTGGGCGGGTGGGGGCGGTGATCGTGGCGGTGCTGGGGACGAGCGGCTTCGCCTGCGCGCACCTGGGCTCGCGGCCCGAAAAGCCGACGATGGCCGCCGGCAAGTACGCGGTCGAGTCGATCCGCTCGCGGGCGCAGCTGGACGGGATCGACCAGGTGATCGAGATCAGCGAGCAGGGGACGAAGCTGGTCGATTCGAACGGCGCCGAGCACGTCTTGACCGAGCGCGGGGCGCTGCTCTTGTCCGAGGACGGCGCGTGCCGGCTGGCGCTGGCGGTTTCCGTCGACGGCGAGGAGCCGGGCGTGTCCGACCGCGCCTGCACCTGGCAGCTGCAGGGCGACCAGTTCCTGCTCGGCGACGCGAGCGGCACCGGGACGCGCACGGTGTACCAGGTGAAGCGCGCAGCGGGCCGATTGGTGCTCGAAGGCATCAGCGACGTGGACGCGAAAGGCAACATCGTCGGCGACGCGAAGGGCGAACGCATCGTGCTGGTCGAACGTCCGGCCGAATACGCGAACCGCTCGGTCGACCGCACTTCCGAGGAACAGGCCGCCCGCGAAATCCAGGAATACCTGCACGACCTCTAAACGAAACGTGAACGCGTTAGACTTCTGTTCGTGGCCGATCGCCTTTTCGTCACCTCAAAGCTTCTCACCGCCGCTGGTGTCGCACATGGGTTTTCGGTGCGGACCGGCGGTGTGTCGTCGGCGCCGTTCGAGTCGTTGAACGTAAGCGTGTCGGTCGGGGACACGCCCGAGGCGGTTCGCGAGAATACGCACAGGTTGGCCGAGGCCGCCGGCATACAGGGAGAGGTCGCGACCGCGCATCAGGTGCACGGTGACCGCGCGGTGGCTGCCGATGGACGTGAAATCCTGGCTGCGACCGGCGGCCGCCGCGCTGCATTCGGGCTGGCGGGGGACCCGGCTGTCTATTGCCGGCCGGGGCGTCAGGGCACTCCAGCATGCGGCTGGGGCGGAGCCGCAGCGGGGTCTGGCGGCCATCGGGCCCTCCATCGGCCGGTGCTGTTACGAGGTCTCGCAGGAGCTGGCGGCGATGTTCCGAGGACTGTTCGGGCCGGAAGCTGCCGATGATCCAGCAAAAACCGCGAAGCCGCACCTCGACCTGCGGTACTGCGTCGAGAGCGCGCTGGTCGAGGCCGGCGTGCCGCGAGAGCGGATCGAGCAGGTAGCAGGGTGTACATCCTGCGACATCGACGCCTATTTCAGCCACCGCCGCGACAAAGGGCGCACCGGCCGCCATCTCGCGTTCATCGCCGCCCGAGAGCAATAGCGCCGCGCCGAGAGCGGTTTCTTTGACATGTCATGCCCTGGACGTAGATCATGGTGTCCCGTGTCCCTGCGCCCGATCTTCCCTCTTTGCCTGGTCCTCGGCTGCGCCGGCGCGGCGCCGAAGCCGTCGGCGGACGCCGAGGCGTTGAAGGACCTGCGCATGCAGATGGAGGCGCAGTCGGCGCTGGTCCAGCAGCAGCAGCGGCGGATCGAGGAGCTGGAGGTCAAGCTCGCCGCGCTGTTTGCCCGGTCGCAGCCGGTGCAGGCGCCGGCGCGCGCGCAGCCGGCCGCTGCGCCCGCGGCGCCGAAGGATCCGCGGCCTCCCTTGAAGACCGTCAAGCTCGGCGAGGGCCGCCGCATGCACCGCAGCGACCGGGTCAATCCGGTCGAGCGCGCGCCGCGGCTGCCGGCCTCGGTCGAGCTGCGCGAGCCGGACGAGGATCAGATGGCGCGGCTCGAGGCCGATCCGGTGGTGGTGAGGGAGTTCGACGCCGACCACGCCTGGGCCGAGGCCGTCCAGAAGCTCAACGACGGTCATCACGTGGAGGCGGAGACCGAGTTCCTCGCCTTCGTGGCCGCCAACCCGCGGCATACCGCAGCCGACAACGCGCTCTATCTCGCCGGGCTCGTCCGCGAGCCGCGCGGCGATTGCCCCGGCGCGCTGCAGCTCTTCGAGAGCGTGCCGGCGAAGTACCCGGCGGGCGACGCGGTGCCGCAGTCGATGCTCGAGCGCGGCCGCTGCCTGCGGATCATGGGCCGGCGGCCGGAAGCCAAAGCGATTCTGATGCAGCTGGAACGGGAGCATCCGGAGGCGCCGGAGACGGCGTTTGCGCGGCAGCTCCTGCAGGACCTTTAGGAGGCAGCATGCGGACGAAGACGATCGCGCGGTTGCGCAGGGCGGCTCTGGCGGGAACGCTGGCGACGGCGCTGGCGGTTCCGGCCACTGCGCGCGCGCAGCAGGGCCAGCAGCAGGCGCCGCCGGCCGACCAGCAAGCGCAGCCGGCGCCGGAACAGCAGGCGCAGCCGCCCGCCCAGGACCAGCAGGCCCAACCGGCGCAACCGGAGAAGCCGGCCCCAGCCAAGCAGCGGCCGGAGAACGCGCCGGTCATCACCGAGCAGAGCCCGCGGCCGCCGCCGGACACCAACATCCAGCCGGTCCCCGGCGCGCCCGAGGAGTACATCATCGTCAAGGGCGACACGCTCTGGGACCTGTCCCAGAAGTTCCTCAACAACCCCTGGTACTGGCCCAAGATCTGGAGCCTCAACCCGAGCATCGAGAACCCGCACTGGATCTATCCGGGCAACAAGCTGCGCATCGTCCCCGGCGAGGGTGGCGCGCAGGCCCCGGCCCAGGTGCAGGCGCCGCCCGAGCAGCAGCCGGGTGTGGAATCGGCCAGCGCCAACGCCGAGCCGGAAGCGTCGCCGGTCGAGCCGGAAGGCAGCACCTCGGTCACGCCGCCGGCCACGCCCGATCTCGACGTGGTGAGCAAGACCAGCCGCGAGGGCCAGGCGTCGAACAATTCGGTGAGCATCAGCGGCAAGCTGGCGTTCTCCCCGCCGCCGGTGGTGACGGTCCGCACCAGCGGCCTGGTCAGCCCTGAGGAGCGCGCCAACGCCGGCTCGCTCGACGCCAGCTTCGAAGAGAAGCAGATGCTCGCCAACTACGACACCGCGTACGTGAATTTCCGCGGCGGCGTGCCGGCCAAGCCGGGCGACAAGCTGGTGATCTTCCGGCCCGTCGGCGAGGTCGTCAACCCCGTCAGCCACCGCAAGCTCGCCGACCAGAGCAAGACGGTGGCCGTGGTCAAAGTGCTCGCCATCAACAACGAGCAGGCCACCGTGCAGATCGAGCGGACGTACGAGGAGGTCGAGCGCGGCGACCTGGTCCGGCCGTGGACGCCGCAGGACAAGCGGGTCGCGCCGCGACCCAACACTACCGACGTGCAGGGGATGATCGTGCAGGCGGTCAATCCGGGGCTCTCGACGTTCGGCGAAGCCAACGAGGTCTTCATCGACCGCGGCTCGGCGGACGGCGTACAGGAGGGCAATACCTTCGCGGTCGTGCGGCACGGCGACGGCCTCACCAACGTGCTGGTCACCGAATCGCACGCCGAGGGCGCGGGCGGCAGGGCGGCGCGTGGAGTGAAGACGCCGGACGAGAACGTCGGCCTCCTTTTGGTGGTGGACACCAAGGAGCACCTCTCGACTGCAGTCGTGATCAAGAGCGTGCGCGAGCTGATTCCGGGCGACACGGTCGAGATGCGCACCGCGGGCGCGGGCGGCGGCTCACCTTGAACTGCTAGATCGGGTCGGGGGGAGAAGATCTCCCCCCGAGGCGCCGAAAGGCGCCGGATCTCGATACTGTCGCTGGGAGACGGGCGTGGATGTGGTCGCGGCCTGCGGCCTCTCGGCGGTGCCCGGCATCGGAGCCTCGTCGCTGGCGCGGATCGCGCAGGAGTTCGGGACGCTGGAGAAAGCGGTCTCGCAGGGTCCGGGAGCGATCCTGCGCGCCAACGAGTGGCTCAATCTGAAGCAGGAAGCGCGCGACTATCTGGCGCGCGATCCGAATCTCGAAGAGCTGGGCACATGGGCGGTCGGCGCGGCGAAAGCGGCGGGGGCACGGGTGGTGCTGTTCGGCGACGAGTGGTATCCGGCGCGGCTGCGGGAGATCGCGAACCCGCCGGCGCTGCTCTACGTCCGGGGGCATCTGCAGCCGGAGACGCGGCGGGTAGCGGTCGTCGGATCGCGCAACGCCGACGAGCAGGGGCTGGAGATCGCGCGCAGCTTCGGCGACGCGTTCGCCCGCGCCGGTGTGACTGTCGTCTCGGGCGGCGCGCGCGGCATCGACACCGCCGCGCACGAGGGGACGCTGTGGGGATCGGGCGCGACGGTCGCCGTCCTGGGGTCGGGCATCGACGTGGTCTATCCACCTGAAAACGGTGAGCTTTTCGACCGGATCGCGCGCGGCTCGGGAGCGGTGGTGAGCGAGTTTCCACCCGGCACGCCGCCGGCGCCGAACAATTTCCCGCGGCGCAACCGGACCATCGCCGGCCTCTCCGACGCGGTGGTGGTCGTGCGGGCGGCGCTGCAGTCGGGCGCGTTGATCACCGCCAACCACGCGGCGCAGGCAAATCGCGAGATACTCGCGGTGCCCGGCGACCCGACCAACCCGATGGCGGCGGGGCCCAACGAGCTGCTCCGCGCGCGGGCGGCGAAAGCGGTCACCAGCGCGGTCGACGTGATGGAGCGGATGGGCTGGCCGATCCCCGACGTCCTGTTGCAGCCGGCCGAGGACGAAGCGCGGCGGCAGGTCGATCCCGGATTCCCGACCGGGCCGGCTGAAAAGGAGCCGAGCGGGCAGTCGATCGACGAGCAGGTGATCGACGAAGAGAGCTTGCGCCTGTGGCGACTTCTGGACGAGAAGACCCCTGCTCATGTAGACGACCTTGCGCAGCGGGCACAGATCAACGTCAGCGAGGCGCTGCGCAAGCTCGCCGAACTGGAGCTGAAGGGCATGTGCTTACAACGTCCCGGGAAATATTTCCTGAGGCGGTAGGTTTGTGCATCCATTTCGGAGCGCCGGCATCTATCGCCGCCCCAGAGGAAGACATGGCGACCAAGAAGGCGGCAGCGAAGGCGAAGGTCAGCAAAAAGACGTCTAGTGGCAACACGTTGGTGGTGGTGGAGTCGCCGGCCAAGGCCAAGACGATCAAGAAGTACCTGGGGTCCGGCTACACGGTGAAGGCGTCCGTGGGGCACGTGATGGATCTGCCCAAGAGCAAGATCGGGGTAGACATCGAGAACGGGTTCCAGCCGGTCTACGAGGTGATCGATTCGAAGAAGAAGGTGGTGGCCGAGCTGAAGATGGCCGCCAAGGGCGCGGACCGGCTGCTGCTCGCGACCGACCCTGACCGCGAGGGCGAGGCCATCGCCTGGCACGTCTTCGAGCAGCTCAAGAAGCAGAAGATTCCGGCGCACCGGATCCTCTTCAACGAGATCACCAAGAAAGCCATCCAGGAGGCGATCGAGAAGCCGCTGGAGCTGAATCGCGATCTCTACGACGCGCAGCAGGCGCGGCGCGTGCTGGATCGCCTGGTCGGGTACCAGATCTCGCCCATCCTCTGGAAGAAAGTGCGGCGCGGGCTCTCCGCGGGCCGCGTGCAGAGCGTGGCGGTGCGGCTGGTGGTCGAGCGCGAGGGCGAGATCGTCGCCTTCGTCCCCGAAGAGTACTGGTCGATCGAGGCCGACCTGCGCGCCGCGCTGCCGCCGCAGTTCCGCTCGAAGTTGATCAAGCTCGACGGCGAGAAGGTCGAGCTGCCCAACGGCGACGTCGCCAAGCCGCTGGTGGACGAGCTTCGGAACGCGAAGTTCGTGGTTGCCGAAGTCACGCGCAAGGAGCGCCGCCGGAACGCGCCGCCGCCGTTCATCACTTCCAAGCTGCAGCAGGACGCGGCCAACCGGCTCGGCTTCACCGCCAAGAAGACGATGACGCTGGCGCAGCGGCTATACGAGGGCGTCGAGCTCGGCGAAGAGGGCCAGATCGCGCTGATCACCTACATGCGCACCGACTCGGTGCGGTTGTCGCCCGATGCGGTCACCGGTGCGCGCGAGTACGTGACGCAGCGGTGGGGCAAGGATTACCTGCCGGCCGAGCCGGTGCAGTTCAAGACGAAGAAGTCCGCGCAGGACGCACACGAAGCCATCCGGCCGACGTCGCTCGAGTACCCGCCGGAGAAGGTGCAGCCGTTCGTCGAGAAGGACATGTACCGGCTGTACGAGCTGATCTGGAGCCGGTTCATCGCCTGCCAGATGGTGCCCGCGGTGTTCGACCAGACGACCGCCGACATCAGTGCCGGGCGCGCGACTTTCCGCGCTACCGGACAGGTCTTGAAATTCCCCGGCTATCTCGCCGTGTACGGGCAGGAAGTTCCGGAGGAGGCGGGCGCGGAAAAGATGGAGGGCGAGGACGAGGAGAAGGGCGACGTCTCGCGCCAACTGCCGCCGCTGGCCGCCGGCGACGAGCTCACGCTCGTCGAGCTGATCCCCGAGCAGCACTTCACGCAGCCGCCGCCGCGGTTCACGGAAGCGTCTCTCGTCAAGGAGCTGGAAGAGAAGGGCATCGGGCGGCCGTCGACGTATGCGTCGATTCTCTCCACCATCCAGGACAAGGAGTACGTCGAGAAGAAAGAGGGGCGGTTCTTTCCCACCGACCTCGGCAAGATCGTCACCGAGCTGTTGCTCAGCGCGTTCCCGACCGTGATGGACGTGCAGTTCACGGCTCGCATGGAAGACGAGCTCGACGAGGTCGAAGAGGGCAAGGCCGACTGGGTCAAGGTCCTCACGGAGTTTTATACTCCGTTTAAAAAGACGCTGAAGGCCGCCGAGTCGCAGATGCGCGACGTCAAGCGCGAGGAGAAGCCGACCGACCTCGTCTGCGAGAAGTGCGGCAGCCCGATGGTGATCAAGTGGGGCCGGATGGGACGGTTCCTCGCCTGCTCCGGCTATCCCGACTGCAAGAACACCAAGGATTTCGTCGAGGAGGACGGCAAGATCCGGGTCGTCGAGGACATTCCGACCGACGAGACGTGCCCGACCTGTGGCAAGCCGATGATCAACAAGCGCGGACGGTTCGGCAGGTTCCTCGCCTGCAGCGACTATCCGACTTGCAAGACGACGCGCCCGATCACGCTGAAAGGCGTGGTCTGCCCCGACTGTGGCGGCGGCCTCGCCGAACGCAAGTCGCGTTTCGGCAAGTCGTTCTACGGCTGCGTGAACTACCCGAACTGCAAGTTCGCCGCCTGGGACAAACCGATCCCGGGTCCGTGCCCGCAGTGCGGCAAGCCTTACTTGCTCTCGAAATACTCGAAGCGCGAAGGCAATTACATCGCCTGCCCCGACAAGGAATGCGGGTATCGGCGTGAAGCGCCGGAGCCGGGCAGCGAAGTGCCGGTCTCGGCGCCCCCGCCTGTCGTTGGCTGAAGAGAACGCCCCGCAGTCCGGCGTCACCGTGGGGTACGAATCCCCACCGCGAGCAAACCGGCCCGGCTGCGGAACGTTGAGAAGATAAGGTGATTGCCGAGCGGCGCAACTCCGTGTAGCTACAGGCGGAATGCAGCGCGATGTGCACATCGTCGGCGGCGGCCTGGCGGGGACCGAGGCGGCGCTCCTGCTCGCGGAAGCGGGCGTGCGCGTGGTGCTGCACGAGCAGAAGCCGGAGAGGCGCTCGCCTGCTCACAAGGAGGACGGGCTGGCGGAGCTCGTCTGTTCGAATTCGCTGCGGTCGGACAATCCGGAGAACGCGATCGGCATGCTGCACGAGGAGCTGCGGCGGCTCGGGTCGCCGGTCTTGCAGCAGGCGGATCTCGCGCGTGTACCCGCCGGCGACGCGCTCGCGGTCGATCGCGTCAAGTTCAGCGGCGGGCTGACCGCGCGCGTTCGTGAGCACCCGGGCATCGCGCTGAGCGCGCAGCTCGCGTTCTACGATGCGATCGCGCCGATCGTGACGGGGGAGTCGGTGGACCCGAGCGTGGCGTTCGCGCAGTCGCGCTACGGCAAGGGCGACGGCGCGGATTATCTGAACCTGCCGCTCAATCGCGAGGAGTACGAACGCTTCGTCGAGGAATTGCTGCGCGGCGAGAAGGTCAAGCCGCACGAGTTCGAAGAGGCTCGCTATTTCGAGGGCTGCCTCCCGATCGAGGTGATGGCCGAGCGCGGCCGCGACGTGCTCGCGTTCGGGCCGATGAAGCCGGTGGGCCTGCAGGACCCGCGGACCGGGGCGCGGCCGCACGCGGTCGTCCAGCTGCGACGGGAGGACAAGGCAGGCACGGCATGGAACCTGGTCGGTTTCCAGACGCGGCTGACGTGGCCGGAGCAGAAACGGATCTTCGCGAGTTGCATTCCGGGGTTGCAGAAAGCCGAGTGGGTGCGGCTCGGGCAGGTGCATCGCAATACGTTCTTGAATGCGCCTTTGACAATCGACCCGCGCGGGTTCCTGAAGGCCCGGCCACACGTCTATTGCGCCGGACAGATCACGGGTGTGGAAGGGTACGTGGAGAGCGCAGCGTCCGGGCACATCGCGGCGCGGCGCGTCCTCGCTCGGTTGCATGGACACGAATTCGTTCCGCCGCCTCCGACGACGGCGATCGGGGCGCTCCTGCGCCATGTCACCGGCGAGGCGCACCCGCCTGATTACGACTACCAGCCGACCAACGTGGTCTACGCGCTGTTTCCGCCGCTCGCCGAAAGACACAAGAAAAACGAACGTAAAGCGCGCATGCTCGCGCGGGCGCGGCGCGATCTCGGCGCGTGGCTCGGGACGCCGCCTGCTCCTGAAAAAACATGGCAATCGCCCGAATTGCGCTCTTAGTCACGCTGCTCGTCGCGTGCGAGGAGAAACCGGCGGGACGCAAGCTCGCCTCCGGGATCGCCTCGCGAATCCTGGTCCACGATGGCCACGTCGCGTTTCTGCTCGATGCGGTCCATCCCGACGACCGGTCGGTGCCGGACGATCTGGCAGCCGGCGATCTCTGGCTCGATGATCGCAAGGCCGGTTCGAGCGTGTCGTCGCAGCCGGGGATGTTCGCCTTTTCGAGAACGGGGCAGCTCGCGTTCCTCTCCTCCTGGCGGTTTCGCGCGGGGGAAGGAGAGTTGTGGACCGCCGCGCCCGGCGCCGAGCCGATGCAGATGGCGAAGGCGGCGCGCGGGTTTGCCTGGTCGCCGGATGGGTCGACGCTGGCGTACGTCGCGCCGAATCGGCTCGGGATCGGCGCGCGATCGGTTTCCATCGAGGGAGTGCAGGAGATCGCCTGGTCGCCGGACGGAAGACGGATCGCGGCGCGGTCGTCGGCCTCGGCTGGCGGCAGGTTATACCTGGTTGAAAATATGTCCGCCCCGGCTGCGCGCGAGATTGCGCCGGGCACGTCCGACTTCGCGTTCGCGCCCGACGGCGCCCTCGCCGCGCTCGGTCCGCCGCCGCCGAAGGGCGGGGATCGGCCGTTGCTCGTCGACGGCAAGGAGGTCGCGCGCGCGACCGCTTTCGCCTTTTCGCCCGATGGAAAAGAGCTCGCGCTGCTCTCGACGGCCAAGCAGCCCGGCGAAGCGACCAGCGATCTGGTTCGCCTCGCCGGAGGGCGGCAGCAGCTCGTCGCCGAGAAAGTGAGCGACTGGCGCTGGAGTCCAGCCGGTGACCTGCTCTGCCTCGCGCGCTACGATCTCCGCGCGCGGGCCGGCACGCTGGTCGCCAACGGCCGCGAGATCGCCGCGAAGGTCCAGGCCTTCGTGGTCTCGGGACGACGGATTGTATACCTGGTACAATCGCCGCAAAAAAGTGACTTCAAGATCGAGCTGTGGGCCGCCGACCTGGCCAGCCCGCAGACGCCGCCGCACAAGATCGACGAGGGCGTCTACGGCTGGGATCTCTCCGGCGACACGCTCTTCTACAAGGCCCGTTGCGCAGGCGGACCGCGCAGCTGCTCGCTCCTGCGCACGACGTTCGCGGGCGCCGCGCCGCCGGCGCTGCTCTCGCCCAACGTCGCCGGGTTCGATCTTTCGCCGGATGGCTCGCGGATCCTCGTGCAGCAGCCGCACCGCGGCGCAACGCGCGCCGTCGACCTGGCGGTCATTCCCGCGCAGGGCGCGCCGCCCGAGCACGTCAAGCCGTTCGTCGATGAGGTCGATCCGAGCTCGCGCTTCGCCGACGCCAAAGGCCGCGCGGTCGTCTACGCGCTGGCAAAAGGCGGCATCTACGTCAAAGATGTCCCCTGAATCCGCCGGGTGAGAAAGCGGCGCTCGGCGTCGTTGGTCGCCAGCTCGTGCGCACGCTTCCAGGCCGCGATCGCTTCCTCGCGCCGGCCGAGCCGATGCAGCAAGTCGGCGCGCGTCGCATGCCACAGATGGTAACTGCCGAGCTCATCGGCGAGCGCGTCCACCAGCGGCAGCGCGGCCGCCGGACCATCCGCCATCGCCACCGCGACGGCGCGATTCAAGGCGACCACCGGCGACGGATGGAGCGAGTGAAGCCGCTCGTAGAGCAGCGCGATCTGCCGCCAGTCCGTGTCCTGGGCCCGCGAGGCCTCGGCGTGGACCGCGGCGATGGCCGCTTCGAGCGCGTACGGACCGGCTGGCGCGTGTCGCAGCGCGTCTTTCACCAGGGCGATCCCCTCCTCGATCTGCGTCCGATTCCATCGCGTCCGATCCTGTTCGGCGAGCGGCACCATCTCGCCCTCCGCGTCGGTGCGCGCGTCGCGCCGCGCGTCGTGCAGGAGCATCAGCGCGAGCAGCGCGTCGAGCTCGCGGACCGGCACCGGCGGCAGCGCCCGCAGCAGTCGCGCCAGCCGGATCGCCTCCGCGCAGAGGTCGTGGCGGATGAGCGCGTCGCCCTGCGCTGCCGAATACCCCTCGTTGAAGACGAGGTAGACGACCGCCATCACCATCGATGCGCGCGCGGGAAGCTCCTCGAACGACGGCACCTGGTAGGGAATTCCGGCCGCGCGAATCTTCGACTTGGCGCGCACCAGCCGCTGCGCCATCGTCGCGGGTGGCACGAGAAATGCGCGCGCGATCTCCTCGGTGGTGAGGCCGCACAGCGTTCGCAGTGTCAGCGCGACCTGCGCTTCGGGCGCCAGCGCCGGATGGCAGCAGGTGAAGATCAGGCGCAGCCGCTCGTCGGGAACCGCCGAATCGTCCGCCAGAGCAGGAGCGGCGGCCTCTTCGTCGGCGGAGAGCGCGGCCGCCATCGCCGAGAGCCGCGCCCGCCGCCGCAGCTTGTCGATGGCCTTGTGCCGCGCCGTCCCGTAGAGCCAGGCGCGCGGATTGCGGGGCGCGTTCGCCGCCCACTCGGTGACCGCGGCGGCGAACGCGTCCTGCAGCGCTTCCTCGGCGACGTCGAAGTCGCCGACCGCGCGGATCAGGCCCGACAACAGCCGGCCCCAGTCCGCTTTGTAGATCTCGTCGATCAACTGAACGTCATGATCGGTCGCACCTCGACCGAGCCGAAGCGCGCGCCCGGAATCTTCGACGCCATGTGGATGGCCTCGTCGATGTCCTTCGCGTCGACCAGGTAGAAGCCGCCGAGCTGTTCCTTCGTTTCCGCGAACGGCCCGTCGGTGGTGAGCCGCTTGCCGTCGCGGACCTTGACGGTGGTCGCGTCGCTGGTCGGCTTGAGCGCCTTGCCGCCCTGGATCTTGCTGGCGAACTCCTTGCCGAAGGCCTGGTAGTCGGCCATCTCCTTTGGATCGTAGCCGTGTTCGAAGCGCTTTTCGTTCTCGTAGATGAGCAGAAGATACTGCATGGTGTGTTCCTCCTTTGCCCTCTAGTCGAACGAGATCTTCCCTGATCGACAGCCGCTGCAAGAAAAAAAGGTGCGAGCCGGTCGGACACGGGGCAGGCTGGCCGCGTGGAAGCCGAGCTCAGCGAATTTGCTGCACATCTGGCGCAGGTCGAGCGCGCGTCGCCGCACACGCAGCGGGCGTATCTGAGCGATCTGCGGCAGCTCGAGGCATTCCTCGACGAGCGTGGAATCGGCCTGGATGCGGCCACGCGCGACGACCTGCGCGCGTTTCTCGCCTCGCGCTTCGGCGGCAACACGGCGGCGACGCTGGCGCGGAAGCAGTGTGCGCTGCGCGCGTTCTACGCCTTTCGCGTGCGGATGGGTCACATCGCCGACAGCCCGGCGCGGCGGCTGGCGTTTCCGCGGAGGCGGGTCTCGCTGCCCAACGTCGTCTCGGTCGACGATTGCTTTGCCATCCTCGACGCGCCTTCGAAGCGAACGGCGGCGGGTCTGCGCGATCGGTGCGCGCTCGAGCTCTTGTACGACGCGGGCCTGCGCGTCTCGGAGCTGGCCGGACTTGATTTGGCGGACATCGGACCCGACGTGCTGCGGGTTTCCGGCAAGGGCGGGAAAGAGCGTGCGGTTCCGATCGTGACGAAAGCCCGGGCCGCGATCGACGCGTACCTCGTGCGGCGGCACGAGCTGCGGCCGGGTTCCGAGGCGCTCCTCGTCAATCGCCGCGGCGGCCGACTCACCACCCGCAGCATCGCGCGCCATCTCGCGAAGTACGCGCTGATCGCGGGCGCGCGCCGCCACGTCCACCCGCATGCGCTGCGGCACAGCTTCGCCACCCACCTGCTCGACATGGGCGCCGACCTGCGCGGCATCCAGGAGCTGCTCGGCCACTCCTCGCTCTCCACCACCCAGCGCTACACGCACGTCTCGTCGGAGCGGATG
>VBLM01000408.1 GCA_005879095.1 Deltaproteobacteria bacterium | reverse complement strand
GAAGCCGGTCGCGCTGACGCACGCCAACGTCCTCGCCAACGTGGCGGCGATCGACACCATCGTTCCGCCCGACGACGCGCAGGCCGGCGTGTCGTGGCTGCCGCTCTACCACGACATGGGATTGATCGGCTGCCTGCTGCTCGCGGTCGCGCACCCGGGGCCGCTCACGCTGCTCCCGCCCGAGGTCTTCCTCGCCAGGCCGGCGCTGTGGCTGCGCGCCATCTCGCGCAAGCGGGCCACGCTCTCGGTCGCGCCGAACTTCGCCTACGGCCTTTGCGCGCGGCGGATCCGCGACGAGGAGCTGGAGGGCATCGATCTGTCCTCCTGGCGATTCGCCTTGAACGGCGCGGAGCCGGTGGCGCCGGGAGTGCTGCGCCGTTTCGCCGACCGGTTCGCGCGCTTCGGCTTCGACGAAAAAGCGCTGATGCCGGTGTACGGGCTGTCGGAAGCCTCGCTGGCGGTCACGTTCACGCCGCCGCGCCGCGGGCCGCGCACGATCCAGAGCGGCCGCCGCGAGCTGGCCTCGGTGGGCGCGCCGCTGCCCGGTGTCGACGTCGACCTGCGCGACGGCCGCATCTTCGTCCGCGGGCCGTCGGTGATGCGCGAGTACTTCGGCAATCCGGAAGCGACCAGAGACACTCTGAAAGACGGCTGGCTCGACACCGGCGACCTCGGCTTCGTCGAAGACGGCGAGCTTTTCGTCAGCGGGCGCGCGAAGGACGTAATCATCGTCGCCGGCAGAAACCATGCGCCGCAGGAATTCGAGGACGCGCTCGACGGCCTCCCCGGCGTGCGGCCCGGTTGCGCCGTCGCGGTCGGACGGCCCGGCGACGAGGGCGAGGAACTGGTCCTGCTCGTCGAGCAGAGCGATGACCTCGCAGCCGACGCCGTCTCCGCACGCGTGGTCGAGCGCACCGGAATCCGGCCGAACGCCGTGCATATGCTGGCGCCCGGTACGTTGCCACGCACCTCGAGCGGCAAGCTGCGGCGCGCCGAAGCGCTGCGGCAGTTGATGGCGGACGAGCTGAAGCCGCCCGACAAGGTCACGCTGCTGCATCTCGCGAAAGAAGCGGCGCGCTCGATGCTGGCGCGTCCGCGGCGGCCTTGATCTACGATCTGGCCATCGCAGGAGGCGGACCGGCCGGACTCGCGACCGCGATCCGGGCCGCGCAAAAAGGCCTGAAGGCGGTCGTCGTCGAGCGCTCCGCGGAGCCGCCGGACAAGGCTTGCGGCGAGGGGCTGATGCCCGCCGGCGCGCGCGAGCTGGCCGGCCTCGGAGCGCGCATTCCGGAATCGGCGGTCTTTCGCGGCGTCAGCTACCTGCAGGACGACGGCCTCGAGGTCCAGGCGCGATTCCGCGGCGGCGACGGCCTCGGCATCCGCCGCACCCTGCTGGCGAAAGCATTGCGCGAGAGGGCCCTCGAGTGCGGAGCGGAGCTGCGGCACGCCACGGTCCAGTCGGCGACCGTGCGCGCGGCGAGCATCGAGCTGGCGACCGACGGCGGCGCGATCGAAGCGCGCCTCGCCGTGGCCGCCGACGGCCTGCATTCGCCATTGCGCCGGGCTGCCGGCCTGGAAGCGTCCGGCCGGGAAACGTCACCGCGCTTCGGCGTGCGCAGACACTTCGCGCTCGAGCCGTGGACCGATCTGGTCGAGGTCCACTGGACCGGCGACATCGAAGCATACGTCACGCCGGTCGGGCCGCGACTGGTCAACGTCGCCTTTCTCACCGGCCGCGGTCTCGAATACGACGAGCTCCTGCCGCGCTTTCCCCGACTGGCGGAGCGTCTCGACAAAGCGCCGGTCGAGTCGGAGACGCGCGGCGCCGGACCCTTGTTGCAGCGGGTCCGAGCGCGCCATGCCGAGCGCCTGGCGTTGATCGGCGACGCGGCGGGCTACGTCGACGCCATCACCGGTCAGGGCCTCTCGCTCGCGTTCCGCGCCGCGCGCGTCCTCGTCGACCTGCTGCCCAGCGACCTCTCGACCGATCTCGGGCCCGCGCTGCGCGCCTACGACCGCGCGCTGCGGGCGCCCTGGCTGCGCTATGCCGTGCCGGCGCACGCTCTGGTCGCCCTCTCGCGGCGGCCGCCGCTGCGGCGGCGCACCATCCGCTTCGTCGCCGCCATCCCGGGCGCATACGGCGCGATCCTGCATGTAGTCGGATGAAGGTATCGCCGCCGTCTTGCCCAACGGCGGTTTCCCTGTAATCTCGCTGCGATGGCCGTGACGCCCACAGAGCCGGCGGCGAAGGCGAAAGCGCGCACCGACGAGACGCTGCGTCCGGTGTCGGATCCGGCCGCGCCGCTGGTGACGCCAAAGGACTCGACGAAGCTGCCGCAATCGGAGCGCTACGAGGTCCAGCTGGTCATCGGCTCGGGCGGCATGGGCAAGGTCTACAAGGCCTTCGACCGCAAGCTGAAGCGCAACGTCGCGCTCAAGTTCCTCCGCGGGGCCGACGCCGACCTCGAGCGGCGCTTTCTCCAGGAAGCGCAGGCCCAGGCGCGCGTCGATCACCCCGGCGTGTGCAAGGTGTACGAGGTCGGCCGCATCGACGAGGAGCCGTACATCGCGATGCAGCTGATCGACGGCGAGACGCTGCGCGACGCGGCGCAGCATCTCTCGGTGCAGCAGAAGCTCGCCCTTCTCCAGGAAACGGCCGAGGCGGTGCACGCCGCGCACAAGCTGGGCCTCGTCCACCGCGACATCAAGCCGGCCAACATCCTGATCGAAGCCGCCTCCGATGGCCTGCGCGCGTACATCACCGATTTCGGCCTCGCTCGCGACACGCAGGAGCCGGGCGAGTCGGTGCAAGGCGCGCTGCTCGGCACGCCGCAGTACATGGCGCCGGAGCAGGCCAGGGGCGAGCACCGCAGCATCGACGCGCGCACCGACGTCTACGGTCTGGGTGCGACGATGTACGAGGTGCTCACCGGCAAGCCGCCGTTCGAGGGCGGCACCCATCTGCAGACGCTCTACAAGATGATGCACGAGGACCCGCTGCCGCCCCGCCGGCACCTGGCCTCGCTGCCGCCGGAAGTGGAAGGCATCGTCCTGAAATGCCTGGAGAAGGATCCGCAGCGACGGTACGAGAGCGCGCGGGCGCTGGCGAACGACATCGGCGCGGCCCTGCGCGGCGAGCCGGTGACGGCGCGTCCACCCGGCGCCGCCGGCCGCATCTGGCGCAAGGTCCGCCGCAACAAGGCGCTCGCGGCCGCGCTCACCGCTCTGGCGCTGGTGCTGCTCCTGCCGCGGGCGTGGGCGTTCCTGCCGGCCAGCGCGCCGGTGATGGTGGCGGTGGCCGACTTCGACAACCAGACCGGCGACGACGGCCTCGACGGACTCTCCGGGATGTTGATCACTTCGCTGGAGCAGTCGCGGAAGCTGTCGGTGCTGACCCGCTCACGGATGTTCGACCTCGCCCGCCAGCAGGGTCATGCCGCGGCGGCGCGCATCGACGAGCCGATGGGCCGCGAGATCGCGCGCGCGGCCGGCTCGCAGGCGCTGCTGCTGGCGGCGATTCGCAAATTCGATAATTTATTCATTATCGATTTGAAAATCCTCGATCCGCGCACCAACACCTACGTCGCAGGGCTACAACAATCGGGCCAGGGCAAGGCCAGCATTCCGCCGATGATCGATCGGCTCTCGGAAGCCGCGCGGCGCGCGCTGCGCGATTCGGCCGGCGAGAAGCGGCCGCCGGTCGAAGACGTCACCACCCGCGACTTGACCGCGTATCAGCACTTCTTCCGCGGGGAGGAAGCGATCGATCACCTGCAGTTCGCCAAAGCCGCCGAAGAGATGCGGACCGCGCTGCGCATCGACAAGGACTTCGCGCTCGCCTGGTACCGGTTGGCCTACGCGCAGATGTGGATGCACGACGGCCCGCGCGGGCGCGAGGCGATCGACCGCGCGCTGCAACTGGCCGACAAGATGCCCGAGAAAGAGCGGCTCCTGGCGCGCGGCGTCTCCGGCAGCCTGTATGCCAAAGGCCAGGAGGCGTACGACGCGTACAAGGAGTGCGCCGATCGCTGGCCCTCGGAAAAAGAGTGCCAGTTCATGAGCTCGATCCGGCGATGGAGCGCGCCTGGCAGCACCTGGTCTGGGCGGAGCAGCTGCTCGGAGAGCGCGAGGGCACGACCCAGGCCGCGCGGGATTACGTGCGGATGGTCAACGACGACGAGGCCTGGGGCCACCTCGGCCGCACCCAGGCGATGCTCGGCCGGCTCGACGAAGCGCGGGCGACGCTCGAGAAGGCCGCGCAGCTCTTTCCCGCCAGCGCGATGCCGCGCGCAGATCTCGCCGCGCTGGCCGCGTGGCGATTCGACGTCGACGGCGCGGAGAAGGCGCTGCAGCCGCTGCTCGATCCGCAGCGCCCGCCCCGCGATCGCTGGCTGGCCCATTACACGCTGGCCGGCTCGCTGGTTCAGGGCGGCCGGATCCGCGACGCGGTCAAAGCGTACGAATCGGCCGGCGCCGACGCGCGCGAGGCCAGCGACGGCGAGCTGGAAGCGATCGCGCTCGCCGCCGACGGGCTGACGCGCTTCCTCTTCCAGCGCGACGCCGACGGCGCCCGCCGCATCGCGCACGACGCGGTGGCGCGCGGCGTCCCGGAGACGATGTTCGCCTTCCTCTACCCGCTGCTCGGCGACATCCAGGATTACGGCCGAGTGCTGCACACGGTCGGCGATCCGCTGGCCGAAAAGTCGGTCGAGGTGATGCAGGCGCGCGCCTCGGGCGAGTACGCCAAGGCGGCCGACGGCATCGAGTCGCTCTCCGACAAGTCGCCCTACACGCGCTTCCTCTTCCAGCGCGACGCCGACGGCGCCCGCCGCATCGCGCACGACGCGGTGGCGCGCGGCGTCCCGGAGACGATGTTCGCCTTCCTCTACCCGCTGCTCGGCGACATCCAGGATTACGGCCGAGTGCTGCACACGGTCGGCGATCCGCTGGCCGAAAAGTCGGTCGAGGTGATGCAGGCGCGCGCCTCGGGCGAGTACGCCAAGGCGGCCGACGGCATCGAGTCGCTCTCCGACAAGTCGCCCTACCGCGACTTCCTCTTCTACGTCCTCGCCGACAGCTGGATGCAGGCGAAGCAGGACGCCAAGGCGATCGAGAAGCTGCAGCGCGCGCAGGCCACCTACCCCGGCGTGACCTCGCCCGGGCCCGGCTACGGCGGGCTCTTCCGCGCCCGCAGCGATTACCAGCTGGGCGTCCTCTACGAACGCACCGGCCAGCCCCGGCCCGCGCTCGACGCAACCCGGAAATTTCTCGACGCCTGGGCAAAAGCCGACGCCGATCTGCCCGAGCTGAAAGACGCGAAGGCACGGCTCTCGCGGCTGCAGTCGGGCGGCGGGATCGAGCTGCGATAGATCGCAAACGGAGTCACGCGCATGAAGAAGCCGATCTTCTGGATCCTGGTTGGGCTCGCCGCGGTCGCAGTCGCGCTCTTCTTCCTGCTTCAGCGGCCGAAAGAAGCGGCGCCCCCGCCGCCTCCGCCGCCGCAAGCGAAGGCCGCCCCGCCGAAACCCGCGGACATTCCCCTGCCGCCGGTGGAGACGAGCGATCAACTGGTGCGCAACGTGCTGGGGAACGTCTCGCCGCTGATCGCGAAGTGGCTCCAGCAGGACAACCTGCTCGACCGGGCCGTGGTGGTGGCGGACAACATCGCGGAGGACGTCACGCCGCGAAAGCAGCTCCCCTTTCTCGCGCCCGCCAAGCCCTTCAGCGCCCCGAAGAACGTCCTCGACGAGCACAGCTACCGGCGCTACGACACGTTCGCCGACGCCATCGCCTCGATCGACGCCAAGACGCTGGCAGCCGCGGTGCGCGAATTGCGTCCGCTGCTCGAGTCGGCCTACCACAAGCTCGGCTACCCCGACCGCACCTTCGATTCGGTGGCGACCCGCGCGCTGCAGCGTCTGATCGACGCCCCGGTAATCGAGGGTCCGGTGCCGCTCGTCCCCAAAGGCGCCATCTGGCGCTACGCGGCCGACGAGCTGGAATCACAGGCGCCGGTGGAAAAGCATCTAATGAGGATGGGCCCGCGCAATACCAAGGTGATCCAGATCAAAGCGCGCGAAATCGCCTCCGCCCTCGATCTGCGCCTCGCCGCACATTGAAAGGCTTCAAGCGCACCGCGGAGGCGCGGAGGACGCAGAGGTTTTTTTGTAAAAAAAGAAACTCCGCGAAACTCCGCGCCCTCCGCGCCTCCGCGGTGAGATTTTGCTTCTAGAAAGCCTGGCGGATGGTCAGCGCGGCGCCGCGGTCGAATTTGTTGCCGCTCGCGTAGCCGAGGCCGAAGTACGCGTCGAGCTGGAACTCGTCGATCAAGAGCGCGTGCACGCCGATGCCGAAGGAGTCCGCCACCGCCGTCTTTTCCGTGTCGCGGGTCGGGTCCATCGCTCCATATGCCACCGCATTGTGGAAGACGCCGAGCTTGAACACGTCCCGCAGCAGCGAGAAGCGGTACTCGACGTCGAAGGCGACCAGCCGCTTCGCATACTCGCTCCCGAAAGGCCCGCGCAGGGCGTCGCCGCCGATCGACTCCTCCTCGGGAAAGAGCACGTATCCGGTCCGGGAGATGCCGCGCGCCTCCAGCCACAGCTCGTTCCACCCGAGCGCGAACATCTTCTGCCAGCGCCCGAGCAGGTGCAGCGCGCCGCGATCGCCGGGGTGCGGCGAGCCGTAGACGCGCGCCTCGAGCGCGATCAGGTGGTGGCGATCGATCCGGATCGACTGCGGATCGAACGTCACCTGGATCGCAGCCTCGCCGAACTGGCGCGTGTGCGCGCGCTCGCCCACCGCCGGCGAGAGCACCGTGGCGGGCGTGGCCGGCTCCAGCGCGAAGAGGAGGCGGCGCTCGACCCCGGCGCCGATCGAGGCGCGCAGGTGCGGGACGGGCACGAACAACACCTGCGCCGCGCCTTCCAGCGTGGCGAACTCGAAGCTCTCCAGCTGGAGATCGGGACGCTGGCGGTCGGAGATGTCGACCCGTCCGGTCAGCGTCGGCCGCACTACGCCGCCGAGCGGAGGCAACTCGTACGCCGCGTCGCCGACCGCGCGGGTGAAGACGAAGCGCGACCCGGTCTGGTCGAGCTTCTGCCGCAGCGCGCCCGCCAGCCGGCCACCGAGTCGCAGCCGGTCCTCGTGCAGCAGGAGGCGCCCCGAGTGGTAGACCGCGCCGAGGCCGCCGCCTTCGATCGAGTCGATCTCCAGCTCCGGCGCGATGCCGGGCCGGAACACGCCCGGCTGCACGAGGATGTGCAGCTCGTACGGCCGCCCCGGCCGCACCAGGCCGAGCGACAATTCCTCGAGCGGCTCGATGTCCTCCAGCTGCATTTTGGGCGCCTGCACGTTCGCCACCGGAACCACGTCGTAGGCGAACTGAGCGAGGCCGAGCCGCTCGGCGAGGCTCTTCAGCTGCCGCTCCAGCTCCGGCTTGTTGAAGACGTCGTCGTGCAGGTGCAGATCGAGGCGCAGCCGCAGCGTCTCGAAAGCGCCGCCGCCGACGAAGATGATCTTGTCGAGGCGGCCCTCGTCGATCTGGACCGTGATCTGCTCGCCCTCGACGCGCGCCCGTACCGTCGCCAGCGCGTAGCCGGAGCTGTGCAAAAAATGCCGCAGCCGGACCGACACCGAACGGGCGTTGGCCGGCGTCGCCTTGGTTCCCGCCGGCAGATCGAGGGCAGCGCGATAGACGTCCTCGACCAGGGCCACGTTGCCGTGGAAGACGAGCAGCGGCGCCAGCAGCAGGGCGAACATCACCGATCCGCGAGACGGACTACGAAACGCAGACCGGACCAGGTGTCGTCGATGGCGCAGACCTTGTTGTCGACCAGCCCGGTCGCCAGCCCGATGCGCCGCACGATGCCTTCGTCGAGATCGGTAGCGACGCCGCTCGCTTTTTTCGGCCAGGCGACCCAGAGGCCGCCGGACGGATGCAGCGACTTGCGCAGCACATCCGCTTCCCCGCGCGGCCGCGGGACGACCCCGATGCTGCGCGCGAATCCGTCCGGCGCGCCCGCCAGCCGCACGCGGGCGCCGTCCTTGATGCCGAGCTTTTGCGGCAGCGGCGTTCCCGAGTACCCGGCCATGCCGAGTACTCTACGTCAAAGCGTTCTAGGCACCCCGAATCTTGTTCTTGTTCTGGTTCTTGTTTGAGGTCTTGTCCCAGTTCGAGCTCAAGAACTGGGAACACGACCACAAACTAGAACGAGAACAAGAACGAGACCGGGGTGCCTAGAACGCCACCGCGCTAGCGGTGGCTCCTCCGGCGTGCCCGTGCCCGCCCGCCCTTGCGCCCTGCCGCCTTCATCGCCCGCCGCGCTCCGGCGCGGGACCGGTTGATCTTCCGCCGCGCCTTGCTCCGGCCCCTCACTTCGCCGCGCGCCCGACGCGTGCGGTTGGTGGTGGCCGCCGCGATCCGCTTGGCCACCCGGGTGCTGCGGCCGCTCCGCTTCGCCGACGCCTTGATCTTCTCGTACTGCCGATTCCGCTTCGAGCTCCCGAAGCTTCGTTGAGCCATGCCGTTCTCCCTTCGTTCGCTCAACGCTACGCACGCCCTCTGCCGGGAGTAAGGGGCAGGAGCAGGAGGAGGAGCGGCAGCACCTCGACGGCAGCGGCGCAGACGTAGAGGGGCGGGACGCCGCCCAGCCGGTCGTACCCTGCGCCGGCGAGCGCGTAGCCGGCCGCATTGCTGCCGCCGAAGACGACCGCGTAGAAGACGGCCTGCCCGGTGGCGCGCAGCCGCGCGGGAACGGTGCGCTGCATCGCTTCGACAGCGCAGCTCCACCAGATTCCGAACGTGAACGCGTGCAGCAGCTGCAGGAGGATCAGCTCGGCCGGCGCGTGCGCGCGCGAGAGCAGCACCCAGCGGAGCAGGCTCGCGCCGAAAGCGGCCGCGAACAGCGTGCGCAGCGAAAACCGTCGCTCGAGCTGCGGAAAGATGAGCAGCGCGCCGACTTCGGCGGCCACGCCGAGGGCCATCGCGGCCCCGGTGACCCGCGACGACAGGCCGAGGTCACGAACCAGCACGCCGAACATCAGGTGATACGGCGACAGCGCGGCCCAGTGCAGCCCACAGATGCCGAGGATGAACAGCAGCTGCGGCGACTTGAGTAGAGCGACCGCATCGCGCCAGTGCGGCCGATCGGCGTTCGCCTCGGCGGCCGGAAACGTCTGCGCCAGGAGCGCGTAGGTCACGACGCAGGCGACGTAAGCGATCGGCATCGCGGGGTCCGCCGGCCGATCGCCCCGCCAGGCGAGGAAGAAGCCCATCGCCTGCGCACTGACGACGAATCCGAGCGATCCCCACAGCCTCGTCCGCGCATATTCATGGCGAACGGCCTCGTCGGTCGTCGAATCGACCAGCGGGACGATCCCGCCGCCGAACATCGCCGCGAGCACCAGCGCGGCCCCCATCTGCAGCGGCGTCGCCGGCGCAGATCCGCAGCGCGCGGGCCGGAGCACCCAGCCGATCGCCGATGCTGCCCCAGACCAGCGCCGCCGGCACGGACGTCAGCTGCTGGGCCATCGTGACCGCGCCGATGTCCTCGCCGGAAAACCCGAGCCCGCGCAAATATGGCGCGAAGTACGACAACCACGTTCCCACGCCGGCATAGACGAGGAAGTAGAACCAACGCAGCCGGCCGATCACGTCGGCGCGTCTTCCGGCTCCATCGTGCACAGCAGCGGAAAGCTCGCCTTGGAAGCGAGCGCCATCGTCTGCTGCACCTTGGTCTCGGCGATCTCGAAGATGTACACGCCGGCCACCGCGAAGCCGTGGGTATGCGCGTGGAGCATGATCGCGGTCGCGTCGGC
>VBLM01000407.1 GCA_005879095.1 Deltaproteobacteria bacterium | reverse complement strand
TTGCGCTCGACCGAGCGCGCGTCTCGCGTCAGGAACCCTGCCTTCTTCAGCGCCGGCCGCGAGTCCGGATTGAGCTTGAGCAGGCAGCGGCTGATGCCGTGGCGGATCGCGCCGGCTTGGCCCGAGAGCCCGCCGCCGCAGACGTTGATGGATATGTCGACCTTGCCCAGCTGCTCGACGACCTCCAGCGGCTGCTTGAGGATCATCTTGCTGGTCTCGCGCCCGAAGTACTCGTCGAGGGTGCGATCGTTGACGACGAACTCGCCCGTGCCGGGCTTCATGCGGACGCGGGCGATGGAGACCTTGCGGCGGCCGGTTGCGGTGACGAGCAGTTCCTTGGTTGCCATGGTCAAAATCCTTTAGGCGTTGGCCGCTTCCATCGCGGTCGGCTTCTGGGCGGCGTGCGGATGCTTGTCGCCGGGGTAGACCTTGAGCTTGCGCATCAGGGCGCGGCCGAGCGCGGTGCGCGGCAGCATCCGGCGGACGGCGTCCTCGACCAGCCGGGTCGGCTTGCGCGCCACGGCCTGCTCGGCGGTGAACTCGACCAGCCCGCCCGGGAACATCGTGTGGTGGATGTACTTCTTGTCCTTCCACTTGTTGCCGGTGAGCCGGACCTTGTCGGCGTTGATGACGATGACGAAGTCGCCGCAGTCGGCGTGCGGAGTGAAAATCGGCTTGTGCTTGCCGCGCAGGAGGCTCGCGATGGTGGTCGCAGCGCGCCCCAGCACCTTGTCCTTCACGTCGATGACCACCCAGTTGCGCTGGACGGTCAATCTGCTGCCCATCACCGTCTTCATTGAGAAAACTCCGAAAAGGGCCGCGGTATGTACGCGATCGGAAACGGCCTGTCAACCTGAGTTCTTCCGAGGGAAAGGCTAGCATCGCGCTAGCAAAGTGCTAGACTATGCTAGCCCCGGCCGCCGCAGGCGGCTTAGGGGCTACGTTTTGGAGTTTCGATGGCGACTCTATTCGTGAAGGACTTTCCCGACGACGTCTACGAGGCGCTGAAAGACCGCGCCCGAGAGAACGGCCGCTCGCTCGCCGCCGAGGTGCGCGTCATCCTGCAGCAGGCAGTTCCGCGCCGCCGGTCGCGAAAGGAGGTTGCGGAATCGATCCGCGCCTTCCGCGAAAAGATCGCGCGCGAAGGCCGCGGCATGAGCGCCGAAGAGATCGTCGGCATGATCCGCGAGGGACGCGAGGAACAGGACAAGGACAAGTGAAGCTCGTGCTCGACGCGAGCTTCGCGGTCCTCTGGGTTACCCGCGAGCGCGACGAGCAGGCGGTCGCCGAGTTCGACTCGCGCTACCACGCCGGACAGGTCGAGATGCACGCGCCGGAATTGTTCGTCGTCGAGACGGCGAACGCGCTCTGGAAGCATGTCCGCCGCGGCAAGCGGACGGTCGAGGAAACCGTCACGATGTTCGAAAATCTCCGGGACGTACCGATCAAGCTCCATCGGCATCGCGACCTGGCGGTGCACGCATTCGACCTTTCGCTGCGGCGCGGGATCTCGCCGTACGACGCAACCTACGTCGCGCTCGCAGTCCGAGAGGTATTGCCACTCTTCACCGCCGATCGCAGGCTCGCGACCGCCGTCGACGATCTTCTCGACGTAGTCACGGCTTGAGCAGCGTTTCCATGGTCGAGAAGAACGACTTCGCTTTCTGCTGCTGAACTTCTTTGGGCGCCGACGGGAGTGGGCCGGCCAGGTCGATGACGTCCAGCAATTCCTGAGGAATATCATCGAGAAAGCGCGAGGGCGTGCGTGGCAGGGCCTTGCCGCGCCGGATCCGCTGCGCAGCGCGCGTCAGGACCAGCCGCTCGCGCGCCCGGCGGGTTCGTCGAATCCCTGGCCCGAATGCGGCAGCAGTCCTTCCTCGAGTCCGCAGAGAAATACGCAGCGCCATTCCAGGCCTTTGGCGCCGTGCAGCGTGATCAGGGTCACGGCATCGCCGGCGTCGCCGTCGGCGTCTTTCGAGTCGAGCGCGAGGCGCGCGAGGTAGCCCGGCAGACCCGCGGCGAACGGCTCGTCCGAGGTCTTCTGTTCCTCACGCTGCTCGTACTCGATCAGCTGCTTGAGCAGGCTCTGGATGGCTTCGATCTTCCGGGCCTGCGCCGGCAGGCTCTGCGCGCCGCGCCGCGCTTCGTCGAAGAGGCCGACCTCGTCTACCAGCTCGCGGGCGGCTTCGGAAAATCCGCGCTGCGACAAGCGCGCGCCGTACTTCTCGATCACCTCGACGAATCCTGCGGCCCGTTCCTCCTCACGCAGGACGTCCCATACAGGTCTCTTCTGCGCGCGGGCCACTTCCTGCACGCGCGCGATCGTCTGGTCGCCGATGCCGCGCGCCGGCACGTTGACGATGCGCAGCAGCGAGATCTCGTCGCGCGGGTTGAGGGCCGCCCGTAAATACGCAAGAAGATCGCGCACTTCCTTGCGATCGAAGAGCGACGTCCCGCCGACGACGCGATACCGCACGCCCGCCAGCCGAAGCGATTCTTCGGTACGAGACGCGGATGATCTCGTCGGCGACGTAGCGAGCCTCGGCCTCGTCGTCGGGCGCCGCCACCAGTTTCACGTTCGGCCCGCGGCCGCGATCGGTCCACAGCTTCTTTGGCTTCCGCCCCGGGTTCTTGCCGATGATCGCGTTGGCCGCGTCGAGGATGTTGCCGTTGCTGCGGTAGTTCTGCTCGAGGAAGATCTCGACGCAGCCGGGGAACTTCCGGTCGAACTGGAGAATGTGCCGCACCTGAGCGCCGCGCCAGGCGTAGATGCTCTGGTCGTCGTCGCCGACGACGCACAGGTTTCTGCGGACGCCGGCGAGAAGCTCCAACAGCCGAAGCTGCGCATCGTTGAGATCATCGAAGTCGACCGCGCCCAGCGCGCGCAGCCCGAGCTCGTATTTCGGCAAGAGCTCCGAGGCGCACAACTCGTATTCGTCGTCGGGATGGCCTTCGGCGCCGCCGCAGCGCTTGCGCGAAAGTATACTTAGTACACGACCGACGTCGAACCGCTTGTCGTCGATCTTGAGATCGCGCAAGAGCCGCTTGACCAACGCGATCTGATCGCCCGAATCGAGGATCGCGAACTTCGCTGGGAGCCCCAGTTTCCCGTGCTGCTCCCTGACGACCCGCACGCCGAAGGCGTGGAACGTGCTCACCGTCACGCCGTTCGCGGCCTCGCCGGCGAGCTTGCGGACGCGCTCCTTCATCTCCAGCGCGGCCTTGTTGGTGAACGTGACCGCGAGGATCGCGCGCGCCGGCACTCCCTTCTGCAAGAGGTGCGCGATGCGATGCGCGATGACGCGGGTCTTGCCCGACCCCGCTCCGGCGAGGACGAGGACCGGGCCCTCCGTCGCCAGGACGGCCTTCCGCTGCTGCGGGTTCAGCTCCATCGCGCCGGCATCACGTAGCCCGAGTACGGCGCGCGAAACAGTCTTGATCTTGCGCGAGAACCGTGCGTGGGCCACCTTCCGCGCATGCGCAAGGTCCTTGTGCTGCTGCCGCTGCTCGCCGGGTGCGCGCTCTTGCGCTCGGCCGCTTCGTTCGAGAAGCCGACGCTGACGTTCAAGGACGCGCGGCTGCCGAGCGTCGACTTCCAAGGCGCGGAGGTCGACCTCGTCTTTCTGGTGAACAACCCGAACTCGATGGGCCTCGACCTGGCGAAAGCGACGTACGCTCTCGCGGTCGAAGGCAAGCAGGTCCTCGCCGGCGCGCCGCAGAACGGCCTGCAGATTCCGGCGCACGGATCGACTGAGGTGACGTTCCCCGCGAAAGTGCACTGGAACGAGATCGCTCCCGCGCTCGAGGCGCTCTTCGCGCAGGAGCAGGTGCACTACAAAGCGAGCGGTTCACTCGGCGTGAATACGCCCGTCGGCGTCGTCACGTTGCCGCTCGAGCACGAAGGGACGTTCGCGGCGCCGAAGATGCCGACGTTCGAGATCGGCTCGCCGCGGATCAACGGGATGTCGCTGACGACCGCGAGCCTGTCGATTCCCTTGAAGATCGGCAATCTCAACGCGTTTCCGCTGCCGCTCGGGGGAATCCTCGGCGATGTCTCGCTGGGCGGCGCTCACGTCGGCCACATCGCGCTGCCGCAGGCGGCGCCGGTGCCGGCGGGGAAGGACGCGACCCTGTTGATCCCGCTCGACGTGAACTTCCTCTCGGCCGGCACGGCGGCAGCGCAGGCGATCAAGACCGGAATCGCCGAGGTCAAGATCGACGCGACCCTGAACGCAGCCGGCGCCACGCTGCCGTTCAGGGTCGCAAAAACCGTCGAGATCCAACGACCTACGTTGGGGACACCCTAGCCGCTGGTCACGGACAGCTGACGGTTGCGAGGGAGTCGTTCTGGTCGGGAGTGATCCGGCAGTACGAAGCCTGCTCGTACGCGTAAGCGAAGCCGATCAGTTTCGGCTCGCTGAACGCCGGCCCCGAGAACGTCACTCCGAACGGCGACCGCTTGGGGTTGAAGGTCGGATCGGCGGCGTCGATCGAGGCTTTTGCCGGGTTGGGGAACCGGCCGGCCGGCACGATCACGCTCGGGTACCCGGCGCGCGCCGGCGGGTTGGCGCCGAAGTTGGCCGGGAAGAGCACCGCGTCGTGCGGATGGGTGACGCAGCTCGGGAGCGTCGCCGGAACGACGCCCTGATCGTGGCAGCTCTGCGGGACCACGCCGGTGTAGAGCGGGTCGAGCCCGCAGGTCCGGGTCAGGAACAGATCGCGCGCCCGGTCGGCGTCGTAGTCGGCCTGATCGATGCTCGGGCTGTTGTACGCATCGGAGCCTTTCGCGATGTCCTGGCCGTACTTCAGCGCGACCTCGGGGTGGTCGGCGTTGAACTGGACCACGTCGTGAAGGGTGTTGATCGTGCGCACCGGGATGGTGGAGCTCGACGCGCTCACGCCCGGCCCGAAGTCCGGGTTCGCGAGGTACGCGTTGAGA
>VBLM01000406.1 GCA_005879095.1 Deltaproteobacteria bacterium | reverse complement strand
TAACATTCCGGGCTAGAGGGAGCAACAGCTTGCCGTCCTTTGGGCCGCATCGTAGGCTCGATGTCGTGCCGCGCATTCTGGTCGTCGACGACAACCCGGAGCTCCTGACGCTGCTCTCCTCGTCCTTCGAGGAGGCGGGGTACCAGGTGCAGACGGCCGCCCGCGGGCGGACCGCGCTGGATCTGGCCCGCAAGGAGAAGCCGGACCTGGCGGTGGTCGACGTGCTGCTGCCCGATCTGATGGGTTTCGACGTCGCCGAGGCGCTGAAAAAGCTCCGGATTCCGTTCATTTTCATGTCCGGCGTGCACAAGGGCGGGAAGGCGTCTGGCAACGCGCTCGGCAAGTACGGGGCGATGGCGTACTTCGAGAAGCCGTTCGAGCGGACGGCGCTGCTCGAGGCGGTGGCCAAGGTGGTGCCGATCCAGCCGGCGAGCCATACCGAGCAGGCATTCGACGTCGAGGCGGGGCCCCAGGTTGCCGAAGCGGCCGAGGCGATGCAGCTCACCGGACGCATCGATCTGGTCGGAAATCCGACTCTGGAAGGCACCTCGCCGGTGCGGCTCAAGCCGATGGATCGCGACCAGGTCGCGCGGCTGCGCGATTCGCGGCCGCCGGTCGCGCCGCCGGTGATGCAGCCGGTGGTGCATTCGGGGAAGGTGACGACCGGGCCGATTCCGTCCTCGCCGGGCGAGGCGCTGCAGCAGATCCCGGGAAAGGAAGGCATCCGCCGCGGCGAGCTGAAGGACAACCTGCCGCAGCTGTTGGCCGCTTTTTATATCGCGAGGGAGACGGGCGAGCTCGGGCTGATGAAGGGGCAGGTAAAGAAGATCATCTATTTCGAGGGCGGCATGCCGGTGTTTGCGCTCTCGAACCTGGTTGCCGACCGGCTCGGCCAGTTCCTCGTGCGCGCGGGCAAGATCGACGAAGACACGCTGAAGGTCGCCGCCGACGAGGCCGCCTCGACCAAGCAGCGCACCGGGGACGTCTTGATCCTGATGGGCGCGCTGACCGAGGAGGAGCGGCTCTACTACGTCGGGCAGCAGATCAAGAGCATCCTCTATTCGGTGTTCGCCTGGGAGGACGGTGTCTTCACGCTTTCATTCCAGGCGCGGGCGAGGAAGGAAGCGATCAAGCTCGACATCCACCCGGCGAACCTGATCATGCGGGGCATCAAGAAGCTGTACAAGCCGGACCGTCTGAAGCGGCTGCTGCCGGAGACGGCGCGGCCGATTCCGAGCCCGGAGCCGTCGTTCAACCTGTCCGACGTGGAGTTGCAGGCGTGGGAGGCGCACCTGTTGCCGAAGTGCGACGGGTCAAAGACGGTCACGGACCTGGTCAAGGCATCAGGCAAACCGGGACCGTCCGCGGCGATGTGCGCGAGCACGCGTCGCTGGTTCCGGTGGATGAGCAGGTCGCTGAAGAAGGCCCAGTAGTTCTGCGGCTCCATCGCGAGCTGGTAGAAGGTCCTGCCTTCCAGCCGCGTGCGCCCGTTCGGCAGCGGAATGAGGCGGAATTCGCCGCGGCGGCTCTGCAGCGTGTCGAGCAGGTGCTGGGCGTGGACGTGGCGGTACGGGCTCCATTCGTGCAATGGCGGCGGCTGTGAGCGGACGTCGAAGGCCAGGCGCGAGGGCTCTTCCCAGGCCGTGATCGGCTCGACGAACGCGCCGGTAGAGAATTCGCAGCGGCGGACCGCGCCGGCGCCCTTGCCCTCGAGCCTCGCTCTCTGCGGATAGGCGATGCCGAGGCGGAAGAACCAGTCGGGCGGCTCGTCGATGTCGGCGAAGCCGAGCACGTGCGGCCAGACCGCGGCCGGAGGCGCGTCGATCTCGACCGAGGTCAAGACTTCGCGGAGCGGCGGCGCGTTCAGATTCACGGCCGACAACGGCAGGGCGAGCAGCAGCAGCGCCGCGGCGGGCTTCGATTCGCGGCGCTCGGCTGCGATCAGCTCCCCGATTTTCGCGCCCAGCATGCCGAGCGGCAGCGCGATCGGGAGCGCCATCGCGATGCAGAGGGCGCCTTCGAGAGCGAAAAGCAGCGTGGCCAGCGCGGCGATGACGACCGTGATCAGACCCAGCTCGGCCGTGCGCGGCCTGGGACCGGAGCGGTTGTAGAGATAGCCGGTGGCCGCGCCCATGGTGAACGGCGTGCCGAGGAAGACAGCCGCGTTGTAGGTCTTGAAGAGCAGCACGTAGAGGCCGAGCGAGATCGCGCCGATGGCTACGCCCGCCGCCACTCCCTGGACCGCGGCGCGAACCCGGGTCGTATCGTGCAGGAATTCTTTCGAAACGCGCTGCGCGGTGCGCGACGGATCGAGGCAGAGAAAGACCATCAGCATCCAGTTCAGCAGCGGAACGAAGAACAGCAGGCACAGCCACGGCGTACGGCGGGCATCGAACAGGCGCCGCAGGGTCATCGAGACGCCGATCCAGAGGAACGGCAGCGTCCAGATCGCCAGCGCCAACCAGAACCATTGCGGCGCGGCCGGCGCGATCCGCGTGCGCTGGCTGAGCAGCGGGTTCAGGTAATCGATCGGCGTCCAGCGCACGCCGGTGACGAGATAGAGCGCGAGCGAATCGGCGCAGTATTTGAACGCCATCAGGCCCGCGCCATGCAGCACGTACGTGCGACGGTCGACGGGCTGCCTGAGCCCGAACCAGAGCCTGAAGAGCTCGAGCATCGGTGCACGATAGCGTTACCGGATGAGTCCCGATAGCAGCGCCGCAGCGCGAACGCCCAGCCGCCGTGCGTACAGACGACGATCTGCTCCTTCTCGTTTTCGTTTTCCTTTTCGTTCTCCTTCTCCTTGCCTTGACATGCCGAAACGCGTGTCATATCGCTGCGCGCCGCAATGATTCCCCTCGCGAGCAAGGGCGCGCCGGTGCAGTCGCCGTTTACGCCGGAGCAGCAGAAGCGCTTCGACGAGGGGTTCGAGCGCGCCGTCGCCACGTATCCGTCCGAACGGCGG
>VBLM01000405.1 GCA_005879095.1 Deltaproteobacteria bacterium | reverse complement strand
AGCGCGCTCGCCAGCCGCTCCTGCGAGGCGAGCTTGGCGCGCCAGGGAAGAATGACGGTGAAGAGCGCGACGAGACCTGTCGCGATCACGACCAGGACACCGGCGAATCCGGCGATTTTCAGGCGGAGCGGAAAGCGGTGCATTGCGAGAGGCAAGCATCGACCCTCGGCGGGTCTTTGCGCAAGTATTCCACGTTGACTTGTCAGGCGGATTTCTCCAAGGTGCGCAGCCTCGTGGCGACCAGGGATCCGGCGAAGGTAGACGCGGAGCTGGTGGCGTTGGTTAAGCCGCGGTCCCGGCCGGCGGAAGAGGCTGAAATCCGGGCCGCACTGGCCCCGCTCTCGCCTGCGGAAGAACGGGTGTTGCGGAAGGCGCTGGCAGGCGACATCTCCGCACATCCACTCGGTCCGGCCGCCTGGGCGGATATCGCGCGCGGGCTCGATCCGGAGCTGGCGGCGGCGCGCGAGGTCTCGGGGTACTACACGCTGCGGGCCGAGCGGGACGCCCTCGCGGCCCTGGTCCGCACGCAGGAACCCGAAGCCGAACGTTCTCGAGCCCCTCAAACGCCGCCCGAACCGCAACGAGAAAGAGAACGACCGAAGCGAGAACGAAAACGAGCAGGAGAAGGAGAACGGCCTCGACACTTGCTGGGCCTCTTCGCCTATCACCGCGACGCGCCGCTGGTCGCCCGCGCCCTCGGCGTCTCGATGTCCGATCTCGTCGCCGAGCTGGAATCGCTAAAAATCCGCCGGAAAGCGTTCGCCCTTACCCGCGGCAGCGACCACGATCTGCCGAAAGCCTCTCCGGCGGAGCGTGCGCGGAGCGGCCCCCCCGTCCGCCGCCGGCCCTCGAAAGCACCCGCTGCACCGCTCGGAAGTGGGGCCGCGCCGCACGGCCCTCGCCGCCAAGCTGGGCGAGACCGAATCCACCCTGCTCGCCCGCTTCCGCGCCGCCGGCCTCGAGCGCGAGTTCGCCCTCCGCGAACGCGATCTGATCCGCGCCCTCTGGTCGAGGCACCGCGCCTCCGAATCCCGCGTCGCTGCCGAGCTGCAGACGACCGCGGCGGACCTGCGCCGGATCGCCGCCGAGCGCGGCCTCCCGCGCGAGCTGGAGTCCGTCCGCGACCGCCTCCGCCGCGACGCCCGCCGCCGCAAGTGGCCGGAACAGCGGCTCGATCAGGTCCTCCACCGCCGCGACGAGCTGCACGAGCTGGGCGTCCTCGACGAGCTCGACCGCGAGGTGTCGGCCCGCACGGCCGTCATCTGGAAGAGTCTGCACGGCAAGCGCGACGCCCTCGCCCTGCTGGCGAAAAAGCTCCACCTGACACCGGCGGATGCGGTCTTGCTGCAGAGGTTGCTCGACCTGCGTTAGATTCAGACCGTGCCGATCTACGAATTCGTGTGCGAGGCGTGCGGCCGGATCGTCGAGCGCCTGCAAAAGGTCACCGATCCGCCACCGGAAAAGTGCCCGGAGTGCGGCGGGAAGATGGCGAAGATCATGAGCCGCAACTCGTTCCAGCTGAAGGGCGGCGGCTGGTACAAGGACCTGTACAGCTCGGGCAGCAAGTCCGACGGCGGCGGCGCGAGCAAACCGGCGAGCGACGCGCCGGCAGCGGCGACGCCCTCGCCTTCGACCGGCGGCAACGCGCCCAGCCACGCTCCCTCGACTCCGCCGCCGCCGCCGAAGAAGAACGAGTAGAAACAAAAAATAGCTCCTAAGCCGCCTTTCGGCGGCCGGAGCTAGCTCAGCATCGCCTGTTCGCCGAACTGCGATTCGGTCCGCAGCAGCGAATTGAGGCGCATCGCCCGGTCGACGGCGGCCCCGCGCCGGTCGTGCTTGAGGAATGCGTACACGTCGATCCCGCGCCGCGCGAGGAGGCCAAGCCGCTCTGCCCACTCGTCGATGACCTCGGGCCGGTCGTCGTCGCGACGGATCCGGACGTAGGTGAATCCGGCCGTGAGCGTCATCGGCGGCGCGCCGTCGCCGTGATCGGTGAGCACCAGCGCCGCCTCGTGCGCGGAGAGGAGCCGCAGCGTCGCGTCGTCGTGCCACGACGGATGGTGGAAGTCGAACGCGACCTTCAAATTGCCGGGCATCTGCGCGAGAAAGGCCGCCAGCGCGTGGCGGTCGGCTTTGAAACCGCGCGGGACGTCGATCAGCGTCGGGCCGAGATTCTCGCCGAGCGGCTCGATCGCATCGAGGAACGGCGCCATCGATCGCGCCGCGTCCTTCGCGGCCGACAGTTCCTGCGAGACGCGCCCCGGCGCCTTCAGCGCGAACTGGAAACCCGCCGGGACCGCCGCGGCCCACGAGGAGAGCACCTCGGCGCTCGGCATGCGCGTGTATGTCGAAACGATCTCGACCGCCGAGAGCCGCTGCGCGTAGAGCGCGAGAAGCTGTCCGGGCGCGGCCCCGCGCGGGTAGACCGACCCGATCCACTCGCGGTAAGCGAAACCCGTCGTCCCGATGCGCGCCTCTGCCAGCATGGGCGCAAGTTAAGGCTTCAGGCCTCAGGCGACAGGCCTCAGGCCGGCAGAGCGGGCGGTCGCCTGCTCTAAGCCTGCGGAGTCTCTGAGGTCGGCGGAGCGGCCGCCGGCGGCGGCGGAGCGGGCGGGGGAGCGGGCGCCTTCTTGACTGGCGCCTTTTTCGGGGCTGGCTTGGCCGGCCCGGCGGTTTTTGCCGCCTCCTTGCGCCGCTTGGTCCGCTGCTTCCACTGCTTGCGCCGCCGCATGATCAGGCGGATGTGCTTGCTCTTCGAACGCGCCATTCTCGGTTCTCCTGGAAAGGGCGCGCACTTT
>VBLM01000402.1 GCA_005879095.1 Deltaproteobacteria bacterium | reverse complement strand
GCGGTCTTGCGGCGTGACGCGCGCAGCGCCCGGCACGGCCAGGACGCCAGTCTCCTCGAAGAGCTCGCGGGCTGCGGCGGCGATACAGGGCGCTTAGTCGGCGTCGAGCCGTTCGGCGTTCTTCAAAGGAACCGCGGCGTCGTCGAGGTCCACACCCCCGCCCGGAAAGGCGTAGAACCCCGCGGAAAAACGAAGTTGCTCGCCGCGCCGCACCCAGTAGACGCGGCCGTCCGGACGCACCAGAACTACCGAAGCAGCCGGTCTCACGCTCGCCAAGCCTTCACCCTTGCGCGTTGGGTCACGATCCCTTACATCGAGGCCGTGTTCTACCTCGCTCCGCACCCGAAACTCGACCGCCCCCGCCGCGGCAGCCCGGTGATGTTCACCATTCCGTGGGTGGACAAGTACTTCTCGCGGGTGCGGCCGTGGCACGTCTGCGCGCTGTGGGTTCCGTTCACCCTGTACATGCTGTGGCGGGCGACGTTCGAGCTCTCGCCGCTCTTGATCGTGCTCTCGGCCGCGCTCGGCGTGCTCTCCTGGACCCTGCTCGAATACGGCCTGCACCGGTTCATCTTCCATTTCGAGCCCGCGGCGGATTCCGCTCTGCAGAAGGAAGCGGCCTTTTTGATCCACGGCATCCACCACGACTACCCGTGGGACCGCGACCGGCTGGTGATGCCGCCCACGGTGACGGCGCTGATCGCGACCGCGGTCTGGTTCGCCTTCTTCTGGCTGGGCCCGGCTGAGCACGCGTGGATGGCGGGCATGGTCTGCGGCTACGTCTGGTACGACCTCACCCACTACTATTTGCACCACGCCGCGCCGAAGACGGCCGCCGGCAAGTGGCTGCGCCGGTACCAGTACGGCATCACCACGCCGCTCTGGGACCACGTCTTCCGCACCTACCCGCACGACAAGTACCAGGGCCTGCCCGACGACGAGTCCCGCATCGAGGCGGGAGCCTAGCCGAAAAGCAAAGTCTTACCGCGGAGGCGCGGAGGAGCGCGGAGGGGCGCGGAGATTTCTTTTTTTTCAAAAACAAAAAACTCCGCGCTCTCCGCGCCTCCGCGGTGCGCTGTTGCGTTTGCAGTTTTAGCCGCAGCGTGCGCGCCGGTCATGCGTCAGGCGCGGGTGACGCGGGAAGAGCCGGACAGCGAGAGGGAAGTCGAATCGCGCAGGCGGGTGATCGACGACGGGTGCAGCTCGCGGGCGAGGATCTTCTGGCCCGGGGTTGCGCAGCTGTGCCGGGGGCGGACCGGCGAGGGCGCCTTCATGCTCGGACTCGGCGCGGCCGAGCTCGGCACCGGCATCGCGGCCGGCGTCGGCAGCGGATTCGGCAGCGCCGCGGCGGGCGTCCCGCTGCTCGCGTTCGGCGATCTGTTGACGGCTTCCGCGCTCGACGTGGTCCTCGAATCGCAGCGCGCGGCGCGCTACCGGTTCGTGCCCCAGGAGTCGCTCGGCGAGTTGGCGCGCGCGCCCTTCTCCGCGGAAGTGCTTTCGAAACCTTCAGTTTGGGCCGGCATCCTCGGCACGCTTGCGGCAGGCGTGCTCGTCTCGCGCATCGTCGACGGCCCGGTCGACACCTCGAACTTCGGCAAGCGCCCGGTGCTCTTCGGCCACGAGCTGAACAGCGCGGTCGGCTATCCGCTCGCGGGCGCGATCGGCGTCGGTCTCTTCGAGCACGTCGCCATCGCCGAAGAATCGGTTTTCCGCGGCCTGCTCCAGTCCGGCTGGGCGCGTTCGTCGGGCGAGACGCCCGGATGGATCTACGGCTCGCTCGCTTTCGGCGCCGTCCACGCCAGCAACATCCTCTTCATGGATTCGTCACAGCGGGTCACGTATCTCGCCGTCGGCGTGCCATTCATCACCGTGCTCGGCAGCTACCTGGGCCTCGCCTACCGCTGGAGCGGCTACAGCCTGGCGCCCTCGGTCGCCATCCACTTCTGGTACGACTTCCTCCTCGAGGCCTACGGCTTCGCCACCGACCCGACCCATCCACGGCGCGATCGAGATCACCGCCGACGAGCGGGCGCTGGTGGACAGTCCGCAGTACCAGCGGTTGCGCAACGTGAAGCAGCTCGGTTTCGCCGACCTGGCTTTTCCCGGCGCGACGCATACCCGCTACGCGCACGGCCTCGGAGCGATGGCGGTCGCGACCAAGGTCTTCGACGCGCTCGCCCCGCGCCTGGAGCTCGAGCCTGCCGACAAGGACCGCTTCCGGCAGACGCTGCGGCTCGCCGTCCTCTTCCACGACCTCGGCCACGCGCCGATCTCGCACGCCACCGAACGGATCATGCCGCCCGTGTCGGCGTTGAACGTACCCGCCTGGGCTGCGCGCGATTCCGGCGCGGATCGCCGCGCCGACCACGAGGACTACACGCTCAAGCTGGTCCTCGATTCCGGCCTTGCAGCGGAGATCCGGCAGCGCTTTTCCGCGCGCGGGATCGAGCCGTCGCACGTCGCCGCGCTGATCTGCGGCCGCCCGCCGCCCGGGCCGTATCCGTTCAAGAGCAACGGGCGCGATCTGCTGCCGATCCTGCGCCAGGTGGTGTCCGGCGAGCTCGACGCCGACCGGATGGACTACCTCCAGCGCGATTCGTTCTTCACCGGCGTGAACTACGGCAAGTTCGACGCCGACTGGATCATCCAGAACCTCGAGTCGGTCGAGCGCGAGGGCAAAGTCCACCTCGCGCTGCAGCAGCGGGCCGTGTTCGCCTTCGAGGACTTCCTCCTCTCGCGCTACCACATGTTCCTCTCCGTCTACTTCCACTACGCGAGCGTGGGTTACGAGCAACTGCTGCAGCGCTATTACGACACCAGCGGCGGCGAGTATTCGCTGCCTTCCGATCCCGACGAATACCTCCAGCATGACGACGTGACGCTGACCTCCGCGCTGCGTGCGTCGAAGAATCCGTGGGCCACGCGCATCGTGAAGCGGCAGGGCTTTCGGATGCTGATCGACGGCGGCAATCCGGACGAGCTGAAGGAAAACGAGCGCGCGCTGGCCGACGCCGGCATCGACTCGTTCACCACCGTGAGCCGCGGCGTCCTGTCCCACTACGGAAAGGAAGTCACGCTGTGGGTCAAAACGCAGCGCGGCGAGGTGCCGATCGGCGAGTACACGCCGCTCTACGAACGCTACGCCGAGGCCGCCACCATCGCCCGGCTCTACGTCGAGCCGGAGCGCGCCGACGAGGCCCGCCGCCTGCTCTCACTGTAGGTCGCGGGCGCACCCGCTCGCCTTTTCAAGCGGTCCCGTCCGGCTGGTATACTGAGGCGGCGTGGAGAAGCTTCGCCAGCGGGTGGAAAAGCTGGGCGGCATCCTCGAAGTCGCCAAGGCCCTCGTCGCCGAGCGCGATCTCGACCGCCTGCTGCTCTTGATCGTCGGCGCCGCCGCCCGCGTGGTGGAGGCCGACCGCTGCACGCTCTTCCTCGTCGACCAGGAGCGCGGCGAGCTGTGGAGCAAGGTCGCGCAGGGAGTGGGCATGCGCGAGATCCGCTTCCCGATGGGACGCGGCATCGCCGGCGCGGTCGCGCAGACGAACACGTCGGTCAACATCCCCGACGCGTACAAGGACCCGCGCTTCAATCAGAACGTCGACAAGCAGACCAGCATCCTCTGCGTGCCGATGCGCTCGGTCACCGGCGAGGTGGTCGGCGTCCTCCAGGCGCTCAACAGGCAGGATCGAAAACCCTTCAACGATGAAGACGAGGAGCTGCTCTCCGCGCTGGGCGGACAGGCGGCGGCCGCGGTCAACAACGCGCTCCTGCATCAGGAGATCGAGCAGATGATGGAGGGGTTCGTCCGCGCCTCCGTCGTCGCCATCGAGTCGCGCGATCCGACCACCGCCGGCCACTCCGGCCGCGTGGCGAGTCTCTCGGTGGGCCTGGGCGACATCCTGCCGCGCGCGGGAGATTCGGCCGGCCGCTGGAAGGGCGCCTCGCTCTCGGGACAGGAGCGGCAGGAGCTGCGCTACGCGGCGCTGCTGCACGATTTCGGCAAGGTCGGCGTGCGCGAGAACGTGCTGGTCAAGGCCAACAAGCTCGAGCCGCTCGAGCTGGAAAACCTGCGCGGCCGGTTCGAGACCATCTTCGTGCAGGAGGAGCTTGCGGCCGAACGGCAGAAGGTCGATCTCCTTCTCCGCTACCCAACCGACGAAGCGCGCGCGCGGGTGGCCGAGGTCAATCAGAAGCTCGAGGGGCGCCGCCGCGAGCTCTCGCAGATGTTCGAGTTCGTGGTCGCCTGCAACCGGCCCACCATCCTGACCGAGGGCACCTTCGACAAGCTGCACGAGATCGCGCGCGGCTCGTACGTAGGGCCGTTCGGCGGCGAGCAGCGGCCGTTTCTGGCGCAGAGCGAGATCATCAAGCTCTCCATCCGCAAAGGCTCGCTGACCGAGGACGAGCGCAAGGAGATCGAATCGCACGTCACCCACACGTATCGGTTCCTGACGCAAATCCCCTGGACGCGGACGCTGCGGAAAGTGCCGGACATCGCCTACGGCCATCACGAGAAGCTGACCGGGCGCGGGTATCCGCGGTCGTTGAAAGAGACGGAGATCGCGCTGCCGACGCGGATGATGACCAGCTTCAAGCGCACCGCGGAGGCGCGGAGAGCGCAGAGAAAAGACTTTTTTTAAAACAAATAACCTCTGCGTCCTCCGCGCCTCCGCGGTGTGCTGGAAGCCGTATCCGTAGGTGATCCGAGCGATATTTGTTGCAACCAGGCGTAGAACGGTCCCGTGGGACGCATAGGCAGACGAGCATTCCTGATTGGCGGCGCGGGGGTCGCCGCGATCGGCGTGACCGGTGGCGTCGCGTTGCTGGCGCCGTTTTCGCCGATGCGGGGGCGGAAGTGGCTGACGGAGACGGAAGCCGCCGCGGCGCTGGCGCTGGCGCAGACGCTCTTCGCCGAGCCGGGTGGGCCGACGCCGGAACAGGCTGACCTACTCGGCAGGCTGGACGCGGCCGTCGGCGACCTGCACCCGGACACGCGGCGGCTCTTCAAGAGTGGCCTGCGCGCTCTGGAGTACGCGCCGTTGCCGCGGTTTTTCGGCCGGTTCTCGCGGCTCGACCCGCAACGCCGCGCCGCCTGCGTCAAGAGCTGGGAAAAGAAGCCGTACCTGTGGGCCGCCGCGGTGCTCTCGATACGGTTCCAGGTCGGCATGGCGTACTTCGAATCCGGCGAAGCGCGCGCCGCCTGCGGCTGGGCACTGGGCTGCAGTCCTTCGCGGGCGGAAAACTGATGCTGCCCGGCCGACTCCATTCCGCCGCCGACCTCGCTCCCGGCGCGCGGATCAAGGCCGACGTCGCCGTGATCGGCTCCGGCGCAGGCGGCGCCGCGGTCGCTGCCGAGCTGGCGAGATCCGGTTTGAAAGTCGCGGTCTTCGAAGAGGGCCGCTCCTTCGCGCCGTCCGACCTGGTCAGCAAGCCGTCGTGGGCTTTCCGCCATCTCTACGCCGGCCGCAGCGTGATGGTCGGCAAGGGAAAGGTGCTGATTCCGCTCGCCGCGGGCCGAGCGGTCGGCGGCAGCACGTTCATCAACAGCGCCATCTGCTTCCGCGCCCCGGACCGCGTGCTGCGCGAGTGGGAGCGGGACTTCGGCTCACCCTGGACTTCCGAAAAGCTCGCGCCTTTGTTCGACGAGGTCGAACGAGCGCTCGACGTGCAGAAGATCGGCCCCGAGATCGCGCGGCACAACTCGCTCGTCTTCAAGCGCGGCGCCGAGAAGCTGGGCCTCGACGGCGACTTCATCTCCCGCAATGCACCGGGCTGCGTCGGCTGCGGCGTGTGCCAACTCGGCTGCCCCATCGGCGGCAAAGGCTCGGTCGACAAGAACCTCCTGCCGACGGCCATCGAGCACGGCGCCGACGTCTACAGTGAAGTCCGCGCCCGCGACCTGCGCGTCGAAAAAGGGGTGGTCAAAGGTCTCACCGGCGAGATTCTCGACCGCGAGGACGGCGCAACCGGCCAGGTCCACGTCGAGGCCGAGCGCGTCTTCCTCTGTGGCGGCGCGTTCGGCACGCCGCAGATCCTGCAGCGCAACGGCCTCTGCAACGGGAGCGGCCACCTCGGCGAAAACCTCCACGTGCATCCCGGCCAGGCCGCGGCCGCGCTGTTCGACGAGGAGATCCGCTACTGGGACGGCGTCACGCAGGGCTACTACGTCCACATGGAGGACGCGATCCTCGAGACGTTCACCGGCACGCCCGAGCTGTTCTGGGCCGCGCTCCCGCTCGGACAGATGAACCTGCGCAAGCTGAAGCACGCTGCTTCCGCCGGCTGCATGATCCGCGATCAGGGCAAGGGCCATGTCCGCTGGCAGGGCGAAGGCCGCCTGCCGGAGATCACGTACGAGATGGACGACGCCGATCGCACGCTCTTCATCAAGGGCGCGCGCGAGATGGCCCGCATCTACTTCGCGGCGGGCGCGCATACCTCGTTCCCGCTGCTCAATCCCGGCGTCGAGCCGGCGCGCTCGCTCGATGAGGCCCTCAAGCAGCTTCCCGACGATCTGCCGGCCCAGCGGCTCAATCCGTACGGCAGCCATCCGCAGAGCACGTGCCGCATGTCGGAGAGCCCGCGGCTTGGCGTCTGCAAGCCGAGCGGCGAGACGCACGAAGTGCAGAACCTCTACGTCGCCGACGGTTCGCTTTTCCCTACCGCGCTCGGCGTGAACCCGCAGATCACCATCCTCGCGCTCGCCACCGGCATCGCGCGCGACATGGTCAGGAAGGGTATCTAGATGCTTGCTACCGTCGTCATCGATCCGCCCAGCGTGGTCGCGCTCGGCGCCATCTTTACGCTCTTCGCCGCGCGGTCGGTCGCAGCGGGCAGTCCGCTCAAGCGCTCGGTCCTGATCGGCGCCGTCGTCGGCGGGTGGATGGGCGTCTGTTTCGGCGTGCAGTCGTTCAAGTACCCGGCCTGGATGCTCTGCTACATCGTCGACCCGCGCAACCTGCCGGCGGCGGTCTGGTACCCGTTCTTCCTCGCCATCATGACCGGCTGCGGCGCGCTCGGCGCGTACCTCGCGCACCGGTTCATCGCCGCCGGCCGCCGCGGCGCCGCCCTCTGGCTCGCCGCCGGCATGCTCGCCCTCTGGCTCGTTCTTTTCGCGCTGACGCTGAAGCGCTATCTGGCCGTCGGCACGTACGACGAGTTCTGGAGCGGCCGCGCCCGCCCGCTGCCCGAGCAGGCCGCGGTGGTCCACGACTTCAACCTGGTGACGATCGCGACGGCAGTGCCGCTACTGGCGCTGCTCGGCGCCATCATCTGGCGCAACCGGCGCAGTCCGGCCGCGGCGCTCTGACGACAGCGCCAGCACGACGATCGGTACCGAGAGCACCGCCGCGAAGAGATGCCAGAAGTCCCAGGCATGGAACTGCTGCATCTCGAACAGCCCGATCAGGTACGCGAGCAGGTTGAGGAACGCGAGCCCGACCAGCGCCGCGGCCGCCTCGCGGCGCTCGACCTGGGCCAGCGCACAGATGGCACCGGCCAGCGCCGCGGCCACCAGTCCGTCCGCGAACCCGAGCGGCCACGCGAACGAAGCGAGCGCGACGGATTCGCAGCCAGCGCCGAAGAGGGGGCAGGCGAGCCGGTGCAGGTAGTCCACCTGAAAAAAACCGACGTAGAGCATCGCCAGAGCGGAGACGGCGGCACAGACGACGAGCGCGATCCGCGTACGGGTCCAGAGCACGGGGCGATCCTACTTCGACGCGGTCTTTCGCGCGCCCTCGAATTCGTCGCCCGGCGTCCACGACGGCAGCGAGGGCGCATTGGCGAGGCGCAGCCCGACGATCAACTGCAGCTGCGCGTCCTGCACGTCGCCCGAAAGGTCCCAGTCGCCGTGGTACTCGTCGGACGGCTGGTGGTAGTGCCGGCGCTCGTACAGGACGTTCTGCTCCTCGCCCCAGCCCTTGGGCCGGCCGACGTAATCGGGCCCGCCCTTGACGGATACGGGCGGCACGCCGACGCGCGCCATCGAGAACATGTCGGAGCGATAGAAGGCGCCGCGGTCGGGGAACGGATCGCCGTGCACGGTCCGGCCTTGTTCGGCGGCCACCTTGCGGATGACCGCGTCGGCGCTCGACTTTCCCAGCCCGAGCACGCCGAGGTCGTTGGTCCTGCCCCAGATGTTGACGCTGTCGAGGTTGATGTCGGCCGCGATCTGATTTGCCGGAATGGGCGGATGG
>VBLM01000401.1 GCA_005879095.1 Deltaproteobacteria bacterium | reverse complement strand
CGAACCAGGCTGATGGCGGAGACGTAGTTCCGCCGGCGAAGGAGCGCCGCGTCCCAGGGCGCAGCCTGGACCGCGTCGCGCCGCGTCCCCTGGCGTAGGTAATGGCTGTAGGCGATGCTGGCCGCCGGGTTGCTGTCGAGGGCGCGGGCCATCGACTCCAGCATGTCCGATTCCATCACCACGTCGCCGTCGATGAAGACGAGGTAATCGCCGGTCGCATACCGAAAGCCGATGTTGCGTGCCCGGGACTGCCCGCGATTTTTGCGCTGCGTCAGCCGTAGCCAGGAGGCGGGCAGGTTCGCGAGTTCCGACCTGGTGTCATCGGTCGAGGCGTCGTCGACGACGATGACCTCGTCCGCCTGACGGCTCTGGCACCGGAGCGAGGCGAGGCACTCGCGGACGATCCAGGCCTTGTTGTACGTGAGCACGACCGCGCTGACCGTCGACATGCGCGGTCGAGTATCTCACGTCTGGCGCGCGGCGCTCAGGTGCCCCGGTGGTCCAGCGCCTTCTGCGCCGCGCGGCGGCTGTTGCACGAGAATACGCCGGGCGACGCCGACTCGTCCTTGAACTTCGACTTGGCGAGCTTCTTCAGCGCCGCGACCGCCTTCTGGCTGTGAACGCCGGCCAGCCCTTCCGCAGCCTTGGACCGCTCGGCGCAGCTCTTTGCGTGGGTCATCGCCACCAGCCGGTCCACCGAGCGCCGATCCTGCGGCGCCGGAGCGGCATCGGGCTTGACGACCCCGTGTAGAAGTATCGCGCGCGGAGCCTCGGAAACCGCCCGCGCGTGCGACACCCGGGCATGCGTCACGGACGGGCCGTCGCCGCGCAGCGCGATCTCGGCCGCGCACAGGACCGCCAGCGCGACGCAGCCGCCGACCTTGATCCAGGTCGCGGGCCGCACCGTACGGAACCACCTGAACGACCTCTGCCAGGCAACCGTGGAGCTCTCCATCAGGGCGTTCAACGCCATCGGAACCTCCTTCGACAGAGGAGCCTGACGCATCAGGGGACGCGCCTTCAAGGCGCGGGGGTAAGTGCAAGGAATCCATTTCCTGCTGGTTCCGACCCGCCCCCTGAACCCCCCTGAATGGACCACTTCCACGCGTTGATGGCGCTCACGCGGTGCAGGTACAGAGAGTCATCAGGAGGTACGAACATGCGGAATTTCCTCGGAATCGCAATTGGCGTTCTTTGTCTGTCAGCCGCGGCGTTCGCGGAGAAGCCGCGGGTCGCGGCCTCGCACGGCTTTCTGCAAGAGCACAACCTGAGCGTCGGCATCGACACCGAAGCCAGCGTCCCGCTGGGCAACTACTCTGACGTGAACAGCGTCGGCGCCGGCGTCTTCGTCAACACCGAGCTCGCGTTGCTCGATACGGTGAGCGGCACGCTGCGCATCGGCTTCGAGCCGCACATGGACCGCGCGCTGGGCGGCATCAGCTCGCACGTTCATGCCATCCCGATGCTGCTGGGCACGAAGGCCTGGTTCGGGAACGAGCGTCAGGGCATGTTCGGCGCCTTCGAGCTCGGCATCTTCGACCTGATGAGCAGCGTCACCCGCGGCACCGTCTCGGCCACGTCGAACGACGTGCGCTTCGGGATGGGCGCCGGCCTCGGGTACCAGCAGAACCGCTGGAACATGCGCGTCGCTCTCTACACGCAGGACGTGGGCAATTTCGGCAGCGCGATGATGATCAGCGGTGGCATCGGCTACCAGTTCGGCGGCCTCTAGTCGCCGCGCTTTGAGCTTGTTCCGGCGGGCCGCTCCATTTCGGGGCGGCCCGCCTTTTCCTGGCTCGGGGTCACGCCGCCGCAGCGAGGACGACCCTCGAGAGCCGCTCGCGTGCACGGGCACACAGCTCGTCGAAGTACGGCCGTACCGCTGCGCGGCCGACCCGTCCGTGCGCCGGCAGATCGTCGCAGCGCGGCATCTGCGCCTCGGCGATCGCAGAGATCAGCTCGCCGCGCATTGGCTCTCCGCCACGCTCGAGGCACCAGTCGACGATCGCCCAGCCCAGGTCGGCATGCTGCGTCTCCTCGTTGGCCTGGATGCGAAGGACTCGCGCGATCGCCGGATCGCGTGCGCCTTCGGCCCCGAGCCTGGCGATCACCGCTGCAACGCCCTCGCGGATGCAGCCATCGAGGACCGACTCGCGCCCGAGGCGGATCAGATCGGCGGTATCGCCCTCCAACGCCTGCGGCAGCGCCGCGGGGCCGATCGGATGTCCGCTGTATGCGCTTGCCAGCGCGAAGCACATGCGTGCGTGCTCGATCTCCTGAAGCGCCGCCTGGTTCGCGCGCGACACGAGCTGCGGCGGGGCGCCGAGCGCGAGCAGCTCGAGCGACAGCTTCGAGAACGCAGCGATCGCCGCATGTTCCGCTCGCGCCTCCTCGGTCCAGACCTCGATCAGGACCGGCAGAGCATCGGCGGGCACGGCAGCCAGCTCGACCGGCTCGGTCCAGTCGGTTCCGGAGATCGCGGGCGTAATGCAGCGCCGGCCGCGCACGCGAAGCGGCCGGCCACAGGATACGGAGGCCACCGCTACCCCCACGATCACGATTCCGACGAGAGCGGCCAGGGCCAGACCGCCGACAACGGCGAGGACCGTGCGCCCGCCGGAAACCCGGCGCTCCCTGACGTACTCGATCGTCGCCCGATCGACCGAGATCGGTTTGCCATCGTCAGCGTGATCGGCGGGCCAGCCAAGATTGGCCGCGATCTGTTCGGGCGAATCAGTGGTGTCGTTCAGATAGTCGAGATTGAGCTTTCCGGCCGGCACCGTCCAGACGTGCCGCGCCGTCCCGTGGACGCCGGCCGCATCGATCCGTGAGACGTCGAGATCGAACGCCCGACCGGCCGTGTGCGTTGTCTGCCAGGTCACACAACCGGTACCCGCAACCAGAGCGGCTGCTACCAGACTTCGAAGCATCATGGTCGTTCCCCCCTATCGCGCGCAGACGATCATTGAGTGCCGGAAGAAGCAGGCGGCGGCGAGGAAGCACGCTTCGTCCGGCGCGTCCGCAGCTCGGTATCGATGAAGCTCCGGACGACGGCGAGGTCCGCCTTGGGCCGGTCGCCCATGCGCTGGAGCAGGATCGGCAGCTGCCGGTCGGTCATGCCGTCGGACCACTTCGGGTCCTTGAGATCGAACTGCTCGAGCGCGTCGGTGTGCTCGACCGAGAGCGCGCTGTCGTGGCAGGTCTGGCAACCGCTGCGCCGGAGCACGCTGCGCACGTCCCCCTTCGCGGGAGGCGCGGCGATCGCCATCGCCAGCAACAGCCCGACCATCATCGGGAGTGTACCATCGGAACGGTCGCGCGTTGACGCCTCGGCCGGCGTGCTGCAGCTTCCGCGCATGACGACTCTGCGCCTGACGCTATTTCTGCTCTCGCTCGGCATACTCGCCCAGGCCCCGTGGGACATCGCGAAGAAGGCCGCAGGCAACGCGGCGACGAAGAAGCTGGAGAGCGAGATCAACACGCGGCTTCTCGAGGAGGGCCGCAAGAACCAGTGCAACTTCAAGACCGATTCGGATCAGTTCGAGAAGAGCTGCGACAAGAAGCTGCGCAACGTCGCCACCGCCCTCATCGACGCGAAAAAACGGCTCAACACGGCGGGCGTCCAGAACTTCAAGTTCGAGGTCAGCGGTCACACCGACTCGGCGGGGAACGAACCCCACAACGTCGATCTGTCGAAGAAGCGCGCGGCGGTGATCGTGAAGGAGCTGATCGCGAAAGGCATTCCCGAGAAAGAGATCGAATCGGTCGGAAAGGGCTCCTCCGAACGCCTCGTCAAGCCCGACGACACCCCTGCAAAGCGAGCGAAGAACCGCCGCTACGAAGTACGTGTCAGGCTGTAGCGTTCACCGAATGAGCCCGGTGAGAAGCGCTACGGCATGTCCGCCGAACTGCCGCGCCTTCGCCGCCGATTCGCGCGAGCATTCCCCAGCCAGCGCGGCGATATGAACGGCAGCAGCCGCCTCACTCACTTCACCCCGCGCGATTGCGAAGACACGCCTGCGGTCAGCCTGACTGACGCGCCCATTCGCCTCCGCGACATTGAGGCACGCGCTTTTGGCCGCCCGCAGCGCCTGATCCCGCAGCCCAGGATCGCGAATCCTCGCCTCCACGACGGCCACCAGCAGGTCGCAGGCCACCCGGTACGCGATCAAGTTTTCGTGCGGAAGTGAGTACATAGTCTTGTCGTTCGGCATCGTTTCGGCCTCCTCACAAAAAGGCCCGAGGCCGGGAGGCCGAAACGATGCCGAACGCAAGACGATCCTTCACAAGCGCGAGCGCAGCGAGCTACACGCCGTTGCGCTGCAGGCGAAGTGACAGGCCGCAGGCCTCGCGCGAGCCTGCTCATTCCTTGCTCATTGAAACGACAACGAAAGGAAAAGGAGAAGGAGAAGGAGAACGAAAACGAGAACGTTTTCCTTTTCCTTTTCCTTTTCCTTCTCCTTTTCGTTTTCGTTTCCTTTCTCCTCCGCCTGACTTGCCCTCCCCGCTCGTCCGCGTAGAGTCCGCCCATGTCCCCGGACGACAAGACCGGCCCGCCCCTCCCTCCCATCGCCTTCCACAGCATCCCCGACCTCTTCGCGTCTCGCGCCGCCGTCGACCCGTCCCGCCCCGCCATCCGCTTCCGCTCCCCCTCCGGCAAATGGTCCGACTTGAAATGGGGAGAGATCGACGTCCGCCGCCGCAAGCTCGCCGCCGGCCTCCAGGCGCTCGGCGTCAAGCGCGGCGACGCGGTCGCGATGCTCTCGCCCAACTCCGCCGAGATGCTGCTCGCCGAGCTGGCCGTGATGACGCTCGGCGCCGCCAGCTGTCCGATCTTTCCCGGCTACGCAGCCTCCGTCCTCCTTCACTGCCTGACCGACTCGGGCGCGCGCGTCGCCTTCGCCGGAAGCGCCGTGCAACAGCACCAGCTCGCCGGAGCGCGACAGCTCGAACGCATCGTGGTGCTCGACAATCAACCGCTCACCGGCGCCGTCCCTTTGAAATCACTGGAGAATTACGGTTCGATCGACGTCCCGCAAGCCGGCGAGCAGGACGTCGCCTTCCTCCTCTATACGAGCGGCACCACCGGCAACCCGAAGGGCGTCGAGCTGACCCACTGGAACGCCCTCTCCCAGCAGGCCGCCATCTCCGCGATGTGGGACGTCTCGGACAAAGACGTCTTCCTCAGCTATCTCCCCTGGCACCACTGTTTCGGCGCGCTCTTCGAACGGCTGATGGCCCTCTGGCACCGCGCCCTGCTGGTGGTCGACGACTCGCGCGGCCGCGATCTCGATCGTTTGTACACGAATTTTTTCGACGTCCGCCCGACCATCTACTTCGGCGTCCCGCGCGTCTACAACGCCATGATCGCGCGCGCGCAGAATGACGCGACGGCGCGCGACGCGCTGAAGGGCCTGCGCTTCGCCTTCAGCGCCGCGGCGGCCATCTCCGAGCCGGCCTTCCGCTTTTTCGAAAGCGAGCTGGGCGTCCCCGTGCTGGAGGGTTGGGGCCTCACCGAGACCTCGCCCTGCGCGACCATCACGCGCCGCAGCGATCCGAAGCGCGCGCCGGGCGTGGTCGGCCATCCGCTACCGGGCACTTCGGTCAGGCTCGATCCGGTCCCGGAATTCCCCGGCCGCGGCGAGATCCTCGTGAAAGGCCCGCAAGTGATGAAGGCGTACCACCGCCGCCCCGAAGAAACCGCGCGCGTGCTCCAGGACGGCTGGCTGCGCAGCGGTGACCTCGGCGAGTGGACGCAGTACGGCCTCAAGCTGCAGGGCCGGCTCGACGGCGTCTTCAAGCTGACCAACGGCGAGAAGGTCTCGGCCGGCGAGGTCGAAGCCCGGATCCTCGCCGCGACCCCGCTGCTCGAGCAGGCGGTCGTGCTCGGCTCGGCGCAGCCGTTCGTCACCGCGCTGTGCTGGATCGCTCCGGCCGCGGCGCAGAGATACCTCGAGGACCGCGGCGTCGAGCCGCCCGCGGCGGTGCCGGAACTGGTGCAGGTACCCGAGCTGCGCCGCGCCATCGTCGAGGCACTGCAGTCCGGGAATCTGTTGTCGCCGGTCCATTACGAGCGCGTGCGCCGGATCGGGCTGGTCGCCGAGAGCCCCTCGCTGGAGACCGGCGAGCTGACGCCGACGCAGAAGATGGTCCGCGCCGTCGTCAGCTCGCGCCACGAGCAGCTGATCGCCGCCATGCGCGAGGACATGCCGCACCCCCACGTACTCGACATCGTCCGCCGCGGCGATGCCTTCCAGAATGCGTGACCCATGGGCCCACTGATCAATTTCCTCGTCCTGATGGTCTTCCTCTTCGTCGGGCTGGCGCAGGCGCACTCGATCTCGCCGCAGATCGGGTACGGCATCGCCATCCCGCTGGCGGTGGTGGCGATCATCCTCGCCGCCATCCGCTTCAAGCAGCGGAAGGACAAAGGCGAGTAGTCAGCCCTCTCCCGCGTCGGCGAATCCGATCGGCTTGTCCGGGCCGTGCCAGAAGCGGATGGCCTGCGGATCGACTTCGTGGATCTTCTTCGCGGCCCCGGCCGGAACGACGGCGCAGTCGGGCGAGCCGGGATCCTCGACGACCGCCGCGCCGCCGCTCTCGAGGAGCTTCTGGGTTTCGAGCCCGAGCGCGAGGCGGCCGATCTTCCCGTTGCGCCTCACGTAGTGGAACATCGAGGCGCCCGGATCGTCGATGCGGTTCGACTCGACGATCTGCCGCAGCCGCCGCGCCCGCTCCGACTGCATGCGCGCCTCGGCCACTTTCGCGGCCTCCTTGCGCCGCTCCTCGGCAAGCTCGGCCTCGTGCGCGGCGAAGGCCTCGCGCCGCTGCCTTTCCTCGGCCGATTCCACCTGCTCGCGCTCGCGGTGCGTTTTCGCCGGCCGCTTCTCGCGCGCGGCCTCCTGCGCCTGTTTCTCGGTGACGAGCCCGGCCTTGAGCAGCTTGTCGCGAAGGTTCTGCATGCGGCAGGGAGAATAGCAGCTACGGAAGTTGTCCGATGTTTCATGCCGCGGAAACGTTCACCGTGCCGGGATGCGAATCGCTGCCTGCGTCCTTGCAGCTGTTCTCGCCGCCTGCGGCGGCCTCGCCACCGACTCGGAGCAGGACGACGCCATCCAGGGCGGCAAGAAGGACACCGGCCATCCCGCGGTCGGCCTGATCTGGATGTCGAACGGCGGCTTCTGTACCGGCACGCTGATCGCGCCGCAGGTCGTGCTCACCGCCGCGCATTGCGTGACCGACACGGTCGCATCGTTCTACACCGGCACCGGCAAGCCCTCGACCAACATCTCCGAACCCACCGACCTCACGCCGCACCCGGTCGACAGGCAGATCGGCTATCCCGGTTACAAGAGCGGGACCTGCCCGAACGAGAGCGGCGACGTCGGCCTGATCCACCTCTCGCAGCCTTTGAGCGGCGTGACTCCGCTGAAGCTGGCAGCGGGCGCTCCGGCTGCAGGCGCGAGTTGCACGGCAGTCGGTTTCGGCGACCATGGCGGCACCTTCGGCCAGAAGCGATCGGCCACCGAGAAGGTGAAATCTTCCGACGCCGCCACCGTCACGGTCGACAAGGGCACCGGCATCGCCGACCACGGCGATTCGGGCGGCCCGTTGTTGTGCGGAAGCGCGATCTCCGGAACCACGTCGTGTCACAACGATACGCCACACGTGGAAGAGTTCTACGCCCGGGTAGACGCCTTCAAGCCGTGGATTCAGCAGATCGTCGCTTCGTGGCGTTAAACTCCGCCATGTGCGCGTAGTCTTCGTCGAACAGCCGGGGAACCTGCCTGCGCCTCCGTCCGAAGGGCGGGTGGCGGTCGTCGACGTCGCCTTCGCGGGCGGTGACAACTTCGAGAAGTCGACGGTGCCGTTCCTCGAGGGGCTGGGGAACCGGCTGGCGATCTGGATCGATCACCACGAGCACCCGGCCGGCTGGGCTCGATACCGCGACGATCCGCGGTTCGTGCTGGTGCCGAACCGCATCGCGCACGCTTGTCCCGAGCTGGTGACGCCGGAAGTGGTGCAACGCGCGGGTCCGGTCGACGTGGTCGTGGCGCACGCCGACCTCGACGGGTTGCTCTCGGCGGTGAAATTCATCCGGGGCGGCTCGGCGCCGTGGCCCGAGGCCGACGAGGATGCTCGCGCCGCCGACAGCCCGGGCCGCGGCCACGCGTACTCGTCGCACGCCCGCGTCCTGTCGGAAGCGCTCGACTACGCCGCCGCCGAGCTTCGCAGCGCGCAGCGCGAATCGTTGCGGCAGGAGATCGTCGCTGCGCTGGTCGCGGGCGCAATCCCGGCGGGGCTGCAGCAGCGGCTGGAGAAGCTTGCGCGCGAGCACGAAGAGGCGCTGGCACCCGTCGCCGACCTGTCGCGCTCGGCCCGTGAGGAGGCCGGCGGCGTGCTGGTCGCGCGCGTCGAGAAGGCGCTGCCGCGGCCGGTCAAGAAGGCGCTCCTTTCGCGGCTCGAGGAGCGGGCGCCGATCGGCGTGGTCGTCGAAGGGCGCGCCGTCACGGCGGCAACGTTCCGCGACGACATCGATCTGGCCCTCTGCGACGAGCTGACCGCGGGCCGCAGCGACTACCGTTTCGCGCAGGCGAGCGACGGCGGAAAGACGATCGTGGCGCGACTTGCCGAACTCGTCCGCGCGGTGCGTTAGAATCAGCCCATGGCCGAAGACCTTCCGCAGGGACAGGCGCTGCTCGACGGGATCGAACGCCTGCGCAAGCAGTTGGACGCGGTGATTCTGGCGCACTACTACCAGGACCCCGAGATTCAGGACCTGGCCGATTTCGTCGGCGACAGCCTGCAATTGTCACAGCAGGCGGCGAAGACGAGCGCGAAAGTGATCGTCTTCTGCGGCGTGCACTTCATGGCCGAGACGGCCAAGATCCTCAATCCCGAAAAGCAGGTGCTGCTGCCCGACCTCGACGCGGGCTGCTCGCTCGCCGACCGATGCCCGCCGGATCAGTTCGCCGCCTGGCTCGAGAAATATCCGGGCCACAAAGTGGTCAGCTACATCAACTGCTCGGCGGGCGTGAAGGCGTTGAGCGATGTGATCTGCACCTCGTCGAACGCGGAGAAGATCGTCCGCAGCTTTCCGGAAGGCACGCCCATTGTCTTCGCGCCCGACCGGCACCTCGGCGCGTGGGTGGAAAAGAAGACGGGCCGCCCGCTGGTGAAGTGGCCGGGGTTCTGCATCGTGCACGAGCAGTTCACCGAGCGTCAGCTGCAGAAAATGAAGGTACGGCATCCGGAAGCGAAGTTGATCGCGCACCCGGAGTGCGAGGCCAGCGTGCTGGCGATCGCGGATTTCGTCGGATCGACGAAGGGCCTGCTCGAGTACGTCGCCCGCAGTCCGGCTCGCAGCTTCATCGTCGCGACCGAAGTGGGGATTTTACACTTGATGCAAAAAGCGCGGCCGGACGCGGAGCTGATCCCGGCGCCGCCCAGCTCGGGATGCAATTGCAGCATATGCCCCTACATGCGGCTCAATTCGCTGGAAAAGCTCTATCTGTGCATGCGCGACCGGAAACCGGAGATCACGCTTCCGGAAGAGGTGCGACTGCGCGCGTTGAAACCCGTGCAGCGCATGCTCGAGCTGTCCGTCTGAAAAGTGGCCGGGTGTCGCGGGGTGTGGTCTTGTTTTCCGAGACCACGGAGGGTCCCCCTGTGACCAAGCTCACGTTCGCGGCAATCCTTCTCGCAGCTCCGCTCGCTGCCCGCGCCGACATCGGCCTGCGGCTCGGCGCCGACGCCAGCATCGCGTACCACGACTCGGCCGGCACGCACGTCATCACCGATAACTGGCCGCTGGGCGCCGACGTGATGCTCAGCTACTGGCTGCCCACGCAGCTGATTTCGCTCGACCAAGGACCCGAACACGCGCATCGGCACCGTCTTTCGGCCGGGCGTGCGGGTAAGCCCGCCGGTCCTGCCCATCTACGTGCGCGGCGCGATCCCGATCAACATCGAGACCAACAACGGCTCGCGCGAGACGTTCGACCTGCGGCTCGGCGCCGGCATCACCATCCCGCTCGTCCTCTTCAAGATCTACATCGAGGGCGACGCCGACTTTCCGCTGGGCGGGGGAACCAACGCGCCGAGCGCGTTTTCCAACTGGAACCTCGTCCTGAACGGCGGGCTCGACTTCCGGTTTTGATGGAAGAATCGCCGCTCGCGCTCGTGCTCTCGGGAGGCGGCGCGCGCGGCGCGTACGAAGTCGGGGTCCTTCGCTACATCCTCGGCCAGATGACGCCGCGCCTCGGCGAGCAGGCGAGGCCGTCCATCTTCAGCGGGACCAGCGTGGGCGCGATCAACGCCTGCGCCATCGCCGCGCACCACGACGCGGCGGACTTCGGGGTCAAGCTTCTCGCCGACCGATGGATGCAGCTCGGCCTCGACGCGGTGTTCAAGCTCGGCTGGGGCGACCTGACCGGGCTGGCGCGCTGGATGGTCGGCTCGGCGCGTCCCGGCGGACCGCGCAGCCTGCTCGACGCCGGACCGCTCGCCGACCTGGTTCGCAACGCCATCCCCTGGCGCAACCTGCACCAGGGCGTCACCGATGGGCGCCTGCTCGGCGTCACCGTCTCCGCCACCGACATCGAAACCGGGCACACGGTCGTCTTCGTCGAGACGCAGGCGGAGGCGCTCCTCTATTCGCGCGATCGCGCGGTGGACTGGGCCGCGGTCCGGCTCACCGCGCAGCACGCGCTGGCTTAGGCGGCGATCCCGATCATCTTCCCGACCGTTCGTGTCGCCGGCCGCATGTACAGCGACGGCAGCCTGCGGCAGAACACGCCGATCGCGCCCGCGCTGCGGCTTGGCGCCGGCCGCGTGCTGGTGATCGGCTTGCGCACGCGGCGGGTCCGGAGCGCGCCGCGCTCGGGGCGGCAGGACGAGAAAGAACAGAAGACGTATTCCTCGCCGCTGTTCCTCTTCGGCAAGCTGCTCGACGCGCTCCTGCTCGATCGGGTGGAGAACGATCTCGCCAACCTGCGCCAGGTGAACGCGGCGCTGACCGAGCTGCACCGCCTCAGCCCGATCGCCATCGGTCGGGAACCGCTGGCGGCCGCGCTGGAAGCCGCCGGCGGCGGATTGCGGCCGGTGATCGACGTTTTCATCCGTCCATCGCAGGACCTGGGGGCGCTGGCGGCGCACGTGCTCGAGCGGCCCGCGGTGCGGGCTCGCCTGTCGGGACCGGCCGGATATCTCCTGCGCCGGCTCGGGGAAGCCACCGGCAGCGGCGACCCGTCGGACATCCTCAGCTACCTCCTCTTCGACGCCGAGTACGCGGGCGAATTGATGTCGCTCGGCGAGCGCGATGCCGCCTCGCGCAAGGACGAGCTGGAGGAGTTTCTCGCGGTGCCGAAGTCAGCGCCGCTGCACGAGAGCGGCCCTTAGCTCTTCCGGCAACGGTGCCACGCACTCGACCGTACCGCCGGCGTGCGGAAACTTGAGCCGCTCGGCGTGCAGCATCAGGCGGGATCCGGGGACACCATATGTAACATCGCCGATCACCGGAAATCCGGACTCGGCGAGCTGCACGCGGATCTGGTGGGTGCGGCCCGTCTCGAGCTTCACTCTGACCAGGGCCGCTTCGCGCAGCCGCTCGACGACTTCGTACCCGAGACGCGCGCGTCGCGGAGTTATAACGCGCGTTGTAAATTTGCGACGATCGTTCGGATCCGGTCCGTAGGGAGTGTCAAGCTCGGCCCGATCGGGCGGTGAGCCGTCGACGAGCGCCAGATAGGTCTTCTCCACGAGGCCCTGATCGAACGCGCGCTTCAGCTCCGCCTCGGTTTCCTGGCGCAGCGCAAGCAGCAGGCAGCCGCTCGTCCCCCTGTCCAGCCGATGCACGATCCGTGGCCAGGCGCGCCCGCCTTTCGGCGCCAGTTCGCGCGCCGCCAGCGGAACCACGTCCTCGTCGACCGCCAGCCCTGCCGGCTTGTCCACGACGGCGAGCGCGGAGTCGCGAAAAAGGACAGCCAGCGGCACGCGGCGTTCCTACCATGCAATCGCTAACCTATCCTGAGGCACACGCATGTCCTCAGTCTTGAGCCAGCGGGCAAGCGGCGTCCTCCTTCACCCGACTTCCCTGCCCGGCGCTCACGGGTGCGGCGATCTCGGGCCGGAGGCGCACGCCTTCGCGCGGTGGCTGGCGGGCGCGGGGCAACGCTTCTGGCAGATGTTGCCCGCCGGACCGATCGGTTACGGGAACTCGCCGTACAGCGCCCTCTCGGCGTTCGCGGGGAACCCGCTGCTGATCAGCCTCGACCGGCTGGTCGACGAGGGGCTATTGCCGCGCGGTGCCGTCGCGGACCCGCCGCGCTTCGCGCACGGCCGCACCGATTACGCCGCCGCCCGCGCATGGCGCGAGGAGAAGCTGCGCACCGCCTTCGACGCGTTCGAAAAGCGCAGCAGCGATCATCCTTCATACGACGTGTTCTGTTCTTCGAACGCGGCGTGGCTCGAGGACTTCGCGCTCTACTCGGCGATCAAGCGCACGCGCCGCGAGCGGCCGTGGACCGAATGGGAGCCCGAGTTGCGCGCGCGCGATCCGCAGGCGCTCGATCGCGCCCGCCAGGCGCTGCGTCGCGAGATCGATCAGCAGCGCTTCGAGCAGTTCCTCTTCGCGCGCCACTGGCTCTCGTTGAAAGGACACTGCGCGACGCTGGGCGTCGCGTTGATCGGCGACTTGCCGATCTTCGTCGCCCACGACAGCGCCGACGTCTGGGCGCACCGCGATCTCTTCTTCCTCGACGAACAGGGGCAGCCGACGGTGATAGCCGGCGTTCCGCCCGATTACTTCAGCGCGACGGGACAGCGCTGGGGAAATCCGCTCTACCGCTGGAACGACGCGACGCTGCGCTGGTGGCTTTCCCGCTTCGCCGCACTGCTGTCGATGTTCGACGTCTTGCGGCTCGATCACTTCATCGGCTTCACGCGCTACTGGGAGATCGCCGTTTCCGAGCCGACCGCGATGAACGGCCGCTGGGTCCCCGGCCCCGGGGCGAAGTTGTTCGAGAAGCTCGGCGACGCGCCGTTGATCGCGGAAGACCTCGGCGCGGTCACGCCGGAAGTCACTGCGCTGCGCGACAAGTTCGGCTTCCCCGGGATCAAGCTCCTGCAATTCGCGTTCGGCACCGATCCCCAGGCGCCGACGTTTCTTCCCTACAACTACGATCGCAATTCCGTCGCCTTCACCGGAACACACGACAACGACACCACGCGCGGCTGGTTCGAAAGACTCGACGACAAGGAGCGGCGGACCGCTCTCGACTACCTCGGGACCTCCGTCCGCTCGGAGATTCACTGGGACATGGTGCGCGCCGTCTGGTCGTCGGTGGCGAACGTCGCCATCGCACCCATCCAGGACCTGCTCGGCCTCGGCACCGAGGCGCGCATGAACCTGCCCGGCACTTCGCAAGGCAACTGGGAATGGCGGCTCACCGAATTGCCCGGCGCGCAAGTGCAGACGCGGTTGAAAGAGCTGACGCAGATCTACGGCCGGAGCGCCCGATGAAGCGCAAACCGTGGGAGATGCGGCGCGGCCAGCTGCGTGACGATCCGCAGTGGTTCAAGGACGCCATCATCTACGAGCTGCGCGTGCGCTCGTACATGGATTCGAACGGCGACGGCATCGGCGATTTCCCCGGTCTGACCTCCAAGCTCGATTACCTGCAGGATCTCGGCGTCAACGCGCTCTGGCTGCTCCCGATCTGCCCCTCGCCCGGCCGCGACGACGGATACGACATCTCTGATTACACCGACGTCGACCCCGACGTCGGCACGCTCGAAGACTTCCGCCTCTTCGTCGCCGAAGCGCATCGTCGTGGAATCCGCGTCATCACCGAGCTGGTGTTGAACCACACTTCCGATCAGCACCCGTGGTTCCAGCGTGCGCGCCGCGCGCCGGCCGGATCGCCCGAGCGCAACTTCTACGTCTGGAGCGACACGCCCGACCGCTACCGCGACGCGCGCATCATCTTCAAGGATTTCGAGCCGTCGAACTGGTCGTGGGACCCGCTCGCCAAGCAGTATTACTGGCACCGCTTCTTCGCCCACCAGCCCGATTTGAATTTCGACAATCCCGCGGTGCACGAAGCCATGCTCGGCGTGGTCGATTTCTGGTTCGGCCTCGGCGTCGACGGACTGCGGCTCGACGCAGTTCCCTATTTGTTCGAGCGCGACGGAACCAACTGCGAAAACCTTCCCGAGACGCACGCCCTCCTGCGCAAATTGCGCGCGCACGTCGACGAGCGATTCAAGAACCGCATGCTGCTCGCGGAAGCGAATCAGTGGCCCGAAGACGCCGCCGCCTACTACGGCAACGGCGACGAGTGCCACATGAATTTCCATTTCCCGATCATGCCGCGCATCTTCATGTCGATTCACATGGAGGACCGGCTGCCGATCATCGACATCCTCGAGCAGACGCCGAAGATTCCCTCGAACTGCCAGTGGGCGCTGTTCTTGCGCAACCACGACGAGCTGACGCTGGAGATGGTGACCGACGAAGAGCGCGATTACATGTACAAAGCGTTCGCGCACGAGCCGACGATGCGCATCAACCTCGGCATCCGGCGCCGGCTCGCGCCGCTGGTCGGCAACGACCGGCGACAAGTGGAATTGATGAACGCATTGCTCTTCAGCTTGCCCGGCACGCCGGTCCTTTATTACGGCGACGAGATCGGCATGGGCGACAACGTCTTCCTCGGCGACCGCAACGGCGTGCGCACGCCGATGCAATGGAGTCCCGATCGCAATGCCGGTTATTCGAGGGCGAATCCGCAGCGGTTGATCCTGCCGGTGATCATCGATCCCGAATACCACTACGAATCGCTCAACGTCGAATCCCAGCAGGCCAACTCGAACTCGCTGCTCTGGTGGATGAAACGGTTGATCGCGCTGCGCAAGCGGTTCCAGGCGTTCGGCCGCGGCACCATCGAGTTCCTCTCGCCGGAAAATCCGAAAGTGCTGGCGTTCATCCGCCATTTCGAGGACGAGACGGTCCTCGTCGTCGCCAACCTTTCCCGCTTTACCCAATACGTCGAGCTCGACCTGCGCGATTACAAGGGGCGGGTGCCGACCGAATTGATCGGCAAGACCCGTTTTCCGCCGGTGGGCGATCTTCCCTATCTTTTGACGCTCGGCGAGCACGCCTTCAACTGGTTCTCCCTCCAGGAACCGAAGCGCGCCGAACTGGGCGAGGCTTCGTACCAGCCGCCGCTGCTCGAAGTCGCAAGCGCGTGGGAAGGCGCGTTCACCGCCGCCGAGCGCGGCGCGATCGAGCTGGTGCTGCCGGCGTGGATCGAGGGCCGCCGCTGGTTCCCGGCGCGCGGCCGGGAGATCTCTCTCACCCGCATCGCCGACGTGATCCCGCTCGACGGATTGCGCGTTGCGTTGGTGCAGGTCGAATTCAGCCACGGCGAACCGGAGAGCTTCGTCATTCCGCTCGCGATCGAGATCGGCGAGAAGCCGGCCTCGCCGCAGGCGGTGATCGCGCAGCTGCGCCGCACCGACGGTGCGCCGGCCTTCCTGGTCGACGCGCTCTTCGATCCACCGGCGTCGGCGAGCCTGCTCGAGGCAATGCGGACCGGAACCCGCAGCCGCGGCGAGTCGGGCCTGCTCAGCGCCAGCTCGCTCCCGTTACTTCCCACCGGCGAGCCGCAGCTGTATCGGCAGGAACATCATTCCGCGTCCGTTCAGTACGGGGACGCGCTGCTTTTGAAATTCTACCGGCGCCTCAGCGAGGGCCTCAGTCCCGAGCTGGAGATCGGCCGCGCGCTGACCGAGCGCGCGCCGAATGCGCCGACCGCGCCGCTCTGGGGCGCGCTGGAATTGCGGCCGCGCCGCGGCGAGCCGATCACCATCGCCACGCTGCACGGATATCTGTCCAATCAAGGCACCGCGTGGCACTTCTTCCGCGAGGAGCTGCGGCGCTATTTCGACCGCGCCCTGGCGAGCAGCGGAAACCTGAAACCGCCGCCGCGTCCGGCCGGTACGGTGCTCGATCTCGCGCAGGGCGAAGTTCCGCCGGCCGCGCGCGAAATGCTCGGAAGCTCGCTGGCGGCGGCGCGGCTGCTCGGCCGGCGCAGCGCGGAATTGCACCTCGCGCTGATCTCCGACGAGCCCGCGTTTGCGCCCGAGCCATACAGCGCGCTCGATCAGCGCTCGGTGTATCAAGGCAAGCGCAATCTCACCGGCAAGGTGCTGCGCCAGCTGCGCACCGCGCGCCTCGAGGGCCGGCCCGGGGAGCTCGCGCAGCAACTGCTCTCCCGCGAGAAGGACCTCTACGCGCGCTTCGAGCCGCTCCTCCACACGCGGCTCACCGCGCAGCGCAGCCGCATCCACGGCGAATTCCACCTCGCCAACGTGCTCTGGACGGGAAAGGATTTCGCGGTCGTGGACTTCGGCCAGAACCCCGACAAGCCGCTGCCGGAGCGCCGCCGCAAGCGCTCGCCGCTGCGCGACATCGCGACCATGCTGCGCTCGTTCGATCTCGCGGCCACCGTCGCGCTGCGCGATCCGGCCACCGTGCGCGAGAGCGAGCGCGGCGGCGCCGAGCCGTGGGCGAAATTGTGGGCGACGTGGGCGCCGGCCGTCTTCCTCGCGGCGTGGCTGGAATCGTCGCAGGGCGCGCCCTTCTTGCCGAAGGACCGCGCTGAGCTGCAGATGCTGCTCGACACGCAGATGCTGGAGAAAGCGCTCGACGAGCTCGGCCACGAGCTGGGCCACCGCGACGACTGGGCGCTCGCGGCCTTGCGCGCCCTGCTCGAGATGCTCGGCTAAGGCTGGGCCGCGAGCATCCGCGTGCAGGACACGGTGCCGAGATCGACGGCAGCCGCCGTGTCGTCCGGCACCTCGATTTCGAACTTGCAGATGCCGGCGCCGAATTCGACCTGGGCGTCGTGGCGGCCGATGCCGAGGTGATCGAGCCAGAACTCGCCGCGGGCGCCGATCGGCGAGCTGCGGCCGTCGACGGTCAGCTCGCCGTACGCCGGCACGCTGTTGCCGACGCGCACCAGGCCGGTCACGCTGCGCACGCGCTGCACGTCGAATCGAACCAGCGCGCCGCCGCGAAGGGGCGTGCCGATCACCTGCTCGATCTTTCCCACCTCGTAATCGATGGGCACGTCGGAATCGCCGATCTTCAATCGATTGCCGTAATAAGGCTGTAACGAAGGGATCAACAGATTCCCCGCGCCGTTGGTGCGCCCGATCTCCTGATTGTTGAGATAGCCGCGCACGCCCTCGACGCCGGGTACCTGGACCAGCGCGTATCCTTCCTGCACCGGCCGGCTCGCCATCACGCTGCCGTCGATCAAGACCAGCGCGCCCGCCGCGGTGGCCATCGCGGCGTCGGTGATCCCGGTCCGCGAATAGGACGCGAGATAGCTTCCATAGGGTCCCTGGTATTGCACCTGGCCGAGGCCGGTCGCGGCTTGAGCCGGTTCCTGAGCGCTGCGCAGCTGATATGCCCAGCCTTCGCCGAGCGGCAGCGACTTCTGCACGCCCCCGCTCCCGCCGCCGCCCTGCCGCGAGGCGGTTGCGCCCAGGTCGGCGGAGGTTCCCTGGCCGAAGTTGTAGAGCAGCGTCGCGAACGCGCCGAACTCCGGCGCCTGGCCGGGGCCGCGGAAGCGCGAGCCGCTGACGATGAACGAGAGATTGTTGGTCACGCGAACGTCGGCGCGAACCGCGACGCTGGAGGTCAGCCCCGCGTCGCGCATCGAGTTGACCTGTCCCTCCAGCGTCAGGCTGAAGAGCCGGAAGATCGGCGCGCCGGCGCTACCGAGCAATTGCAGCAACGGGCGATCCGCGCTTGCCGGCTGGCCGAGCGCCGCGTACGAGGGCGTCATCGCGCGCACCACCGCGCCGGCGGTAAAACGGCGCGTCAAGAGCGACCATCCTAGAGAGCCGGCCGCGCCCGCCGCGCTGGCGTCCACGCTTGCGGCGCCGTCGAGATCGAGCTCGCCGAGCGGCAACGCAAACGCGGCCGTGGGCCCGCCGCTCGCCATCGCGCTCCCGTGCTGCAGGCCGGATTCGAATCGATAACCGGCGGTGAGCACATTTGCGAAACCGATCCGGTGATGCGCGACGAATTCCGGCGGCCCGTAATGAAACGATTCCGTCCCGAATCCAGTGCGCCGAAATCCGAGATGATAGCCGTATTCGCTGACCCCGTCGGCGAGCACACCCGACGAGGCGTAGTACGGCGAGGCAAATTCCTGCGTGCGCCCGAACGCATCGCGCACCACGTAGCTGACCGAACCCGCGCCATTCGCCACCGGCAGGTTGCGCACTTCGAACGGTCCCGGCGCGATCTGTTCCTGCCGCACCAGCACGCCGTTGACGTAGACGTCCAGCATCGACGGCGAGGTGATCGCGCCCGCCAGCCGCGGCAGCGGTTGCCGCACGAAGTACGGATCGAGCGCGAACTCGCGCGTCACGCTCACGCCGGCGAGCAACCCGATGCCACCGAGTGGCGCCGACGACGTCACCGCGTCGCCCAGCGTCACCCGGCGCATGCGCGACGGATCGTCGATCGTGACGTTGCTCAATCCGCGCACGATGTTGCCGTCGGGCCCGACCGTGAGGCCGGTGTACGCGAGGTTGCCGCGCACGCTCGCGCCAAACTCGGCTGCCCCGCTCGCGCCGGCGCCCGTAGCGCCGGTCACCGAATAATTGAAGAACGCGCTGGTATCCCGCCGCAGCACCATCTCGCGCGGCCGTTGAATCGGAGAAAGATCGACGAACGTCTTCTCCAGCAGTGACACGTCGGCCGTCAGCTTCACGGTCAGCGCCTGTTGATCGAGCACGTACGTGACCTCCGGAGCGAGCGACCGGAGCGAGACGTACTCGCGCCCGTCCTGCAGGCAGCGGTTGCCGCACGAAGTACGGATCGAGCGCGAACTCGCGCGTCACGCTCACGCCGGCGAGCAACCCGATGCCACCGAGTGGCGCCGACGACGTCACCGCATCGCCCAGCGTCACCCGGCGCATGCGCGACGGATCGTCGATCGTGACGTTGCTCAATCCGCGCACGATGTTGCCGTCGGGCCCGACCGTGAGGCCGGTGTACGCGAGGTTGCCGCGCACGCTCGCGCCAAACTCGGCTGCCCCGCTCGCGCCGGCGCCCGTAGCGCCGGTCACCGAATAATTGAAGAACGCGCTGGTATCCCGCCGCAGCACCATCTCGCGCGGCCGTTGAATCGGAGAAAGATCGACGAACGTCTTCTCCAGCAGTGACACGTCGGCCGTCAGCTTCACGGTCAGCGCCTGTTGATCGAGCACGTACGTGACCTCCGGAGCGAGCGACCGGAGCGAGACGTACTCGCGCCCGTCCTGCACTTCGCGGTTGCCGCGCAGACCGTGCAGGCCGGCCCTCTCCAGATCCTCGACGGCCACCAGCGCGTCGTCGATCCGCTCCGCGCCGCGCAGCCGCACCAGCACGGTGTCCTTGGCCAGCTCGTTCAGGTAGAGGTCGAGATAGGCGCGCTGGTCCGCCTGCGCGAAGACCGTCGAACCCAACGTCAGTAATAAAATTATAACTAATGTTCTAAACACCGGAGCACGCGCCGCCGGGCGTATCGAGCGCCTGCTGGAAGATCTCCTCCCGCTCGGTCTTCACCGAGATCACCAGGCGCCGCACGCGCGCGCACTCCTCACGCGGAATCTCCAGCTCGTACTTCTTGTGACCGCCGGCGAGCACGTACCAGCCCGAGGCCTGCTTTTCGAACAGCTTGGCCCCGCCTTGCGCCATCGCGTCGAGCTTGACGGTGTCGACGCGGAAGTGCTCGTTGCCCGCGTTGCGCACGTCGACGAGCGCCTTCCCACCGCCCAGCGCGATCGCCGACAGCTTGACGTCGTCGAGCGCCTTCACCGGCGCGACGAAGATCGGAATCCCGACCCGCGTCAGCACCCGCACCGACGAGCTCGACGACGGCTTCTCCGCCGGCGGCAGCTCCTCGATGAAGACCCGATACGTCCGCTCCAGCGCGCCGAATGGCACCGTCACGCCGACGCGGACGTTGCGCGCCTCACCGGCCTTCAACGCAAACAGCGCCGGAAAGAACACCACGTCCTGCGTCGGCGTGAGCACCATGCCCTTCACCGCGTCCTCGTCCCAGGCCTTCGCCGAGACCTGGAACCGGGTCTCGCCCTGCCCATCGTTGCGCAGCGTGATCAACGCCTTCGACTCCTCGGGCGTGAGCCGGACCTGCACCGGCGAGACGTTGAGTCCCGCGGCAACGAGGAGTGCGAAGGCGAGCGTCATCTAGAAGTCCACCGTCGCGGTGACCAGGTCGGTGTACGTGCCCGGGACCACGTCCTGCCCGCCCGAGATGGTGCCGAAGATCTCGACGACCGTGGCGGTCGTCGGCGACACCGTGGTCACACCGACGTCGTACTTCGTCGCCGCCGTGCTGCCCCACGAGGTCGCGGTCGCCGTCGCGACCGCGCCGTTCCCGGAAGGCATGAGGATGTCATACGTGAGCTGGTTGTTCGCGCCGCCGCCGCCGTTGAAGAGCAGGCGCGAGCCGTTGCTGCCGTTGTCCATCGCGATGTGCGGGTGGCTGCCGCGCGTGCAGAGCAGTGCGAGCGACGCGCCCGCTCCGGCCTGCGCGGTCGACGCGTTCGCGGTCAGCGGGTCGTAGTTGCCGAAGTCGAGGATGCCACTCTCGGAGACGGTGCAGTTGCCGGCGACGACGGCCTTGGCCTGGAACTGCTGCGTGGGAAAGGCGGCCGAAGCGTCGTGCACGGCGAGAGCGGCGGCGAGGGCGAGGGGAACAGCGAGCTTGCGGGACATGGCTTCTCCTTGTGAAAAGGTCAGAAATTGACGGTTGCGGTGACGGTATCGGTGTAGGTGCCGACGGTGACGTCCTGGCCGGCCAGGGCAGCGCCGTCCATGTTGAAGATGCGCGCGGCCTTGCTGTATCTCGGCTACGACATGTAGATGTCGTAGCCGAGATAGTTGGCGGTCGCGCCGAGGCGCATCGCGCGCCCGCCCTTGCTGGCGGCGCCCGGATTCAGGCCCGGGTCGAGGCCGATGCTCGGCGCGGAGCCCTTGGTGCAGGCGATGGTGACGGTGCCGCTGTTCAACGCGTCGGCGGCGGCGTTGAGCGCGACCGGGTCGTACGTGAAGTTGATCCCGGTCGTGCTGATGGTGCAGTTCGCCACCACCGTGCCGGTGACGGTGAAGGGGCTCGACGCCGTCCCGGCGAGGACGTCGCCGGACAGCGCGATCAGCGCGCACAACGCGGCTGTACGAATGCGGTACACGAGTGCCCCTCTCCACTCGCCATCAT
>VBLM01000400.1 GCA_005879095.1 Deltaproteobacteria bacterium | reverse complement strand
AGGATGATCCCGATCAGCGCGGTGATGCTGAACTCCGTGCCGACGACCAGCAGCGCGACGAGTGCGCCGACGCCGGCCGACGGGATGGTGGAGAGAATGGTGATCGGATGTACGTAACTCTCGTACAGGACGCCGAGCACGATGTAGACCGCGATCAGCGCGAACGCGACCAGGAACGGCTCGCTCGCCAGCGACTGCTGGAACGCCTGCGCCGTTCCCTGGAACGAACCGCGCGCGGCCGCCGGCAGGCCGATCTCCAGCGTTGCCTTGTTGATCGCGTCGACCGCCGGGGGCGGTATCGAAACCGACCGCCGCGGCCGGGAACTGCGCCACGTGGCGCACCTGCAGCGGCGCGCTCTTCTCGCGGACCGTCGCCACGGCCGACAGCGGCGTCGCGCCGCCGGACGACTGCAGCTGGACCCCCGCAAGCCCCTGCGGCGTGGCGTCGGCGGCCTGGGATTCCAGGATCACCCGGTACTGGTTGAGCTGCGTGTACATCGTCGTCACCTGCCGCTGGCCGTAGGCGTCGTAGAGCGTGTTGTCGATCGCCGCCGAGGTGATGCCGAGCCGGGCCGCGGTGTCGCGATCGATCTGCACGTTGAGCTGCAACCCTTGCGTCTGCTGGTCGGAGTTGACGTCGCGCAGCTGCGGCAGCGTCTTGAGCTTGGCGAGCACTTTCGGCGCCCACTGGTTGAGCTCCTCGAGGTTCGCGTCGACCACCGTGTACTGGTACTGCGCGGCGCCCGGCCGTCCGCCGAGCCGCACGTCCTGCACGTTCTGCAGGAACATCTGGATCCCCGACACCCGCGCGAGCTTGGGTCGCAGCTCGGTGATCACCTGGTCGGCGTTCAGCTTGCGCGCGCCGATCGGCTTGAGCTGCACGAAGACGAACCCGGTGTTGCCCTGGCCCATGAAGCTGACGGCTTCATCGCCGGGAACGAGATGTCCTGTGGGGCCTGGGTGCCGCCCGCGACCGATCCCGTGTCCTGCTGCGGGAAGAGGCCCTTCGGGATCACGATGTAGAGGTAGACGGTGAAGCCGACCGTCACTGCCGTGATCAGCAGCATCAGCAGGTGGTGCCCGAGGACCCACCGGAGCGCGCCCGCGTACGTGTCGTGCATCCAGGTGAAGGCGCGCTCCGAGAGCCGGTAGAGGCGGCCGTGCTTCACCTCGTGCTCCGGCTTGAGCAGGCGCGAGGCCATCATCGGCGTCAGCGTCAGCGAGACGACCGCGCTCATCGCGACGGCGATGCTCAAGGTCACGGCGAACTCGCGGAACAGCCGGCCGACGAGGCCGCCCATGAGCAGGATCGGGATGAAGACCGCCAGCAGCGAAACCGTGATCGAGACGATGGTGAATCCGATCTGCTTCGCGCCCTTGAACGCGGCGGTCAGCGGCGGATCGCCCTGCTCGATGAAGCGCGAGACGTTCTCGGTCACCACGATCGCGTCGTCGACGACGAAGCCGGTCGAGATCGTCAGCGCCATCAGCGAGAGGCGCGACCGACGGGATCGTCGTCGCCCATGCGCTGCGCAGGAAGAGGAAGACGACCAGCGTGACGAGGATCACGCTGAGGACGAGCGTGAACTCGACGTCGGCGACCGAGGCGCGGATGGTCGTGCTGCGATCGAGGGCGACGGTCACGTCGATGGCGGGGTTGATCGAGCGCGCGACCTCCGGGAGCAGCTTCTTCACCCGGTCGATCACGTCGATGATGTTCGCGCCCGGCTGCCGGCGGATGACGAGAACGATCGCGCGCTGACCGTCGCACCAGCCGGCGGCGCGCTGGTTCTCCACGTCGTCGGTGACCCGGGCGACGTCGCCGAGCCGCACCGGCGAGCCGTTCTTGTAGGTCACGATCAGCTGGCGCCAGAGGGCGGCGTTGGTCAGCTGGTCGTTCGAGGCGATGGTCGAGGAAAGCGCCGAGCCGGAGACGCTGCCCTTGGGCTGATTCGACGACGCGGTCGTGATCGTGTTGCGCACGTCCTCGAGCGAGAGGCC
>VBLM01000404.1 GCA_005879095.1 Deltaproteobacteria bacterium | reverse complement strand
TCCGGCGCATTGCGCACAAACCGTCGGATGCCGCTCTTCAACCGCGCCACATTGAAGTTGATCAGCAACCCGACCGGACAACCGCTCAACTTCATGTAGGTGAGCACTTGCGCCTCGTGCACATCGATGAGGCGCTCAACGCTCTTGAGCTCGACGACGATCTGCCGCGCGATGACGAAGTCCAGTCGCAATCCCGTATCCAAAATGAGACCCCTGTAGCGAATTGGTACGGGTTTCTGACGTTCGAAGACGATGTTGCGCGCCAGGAATTCCTCTTCGAGCGCCAGCTCGTAGACCGACTCGAGAAGCCCCGGGCCGAGCGTTTTATGCACCTCGATGGCGGCGCCGATCACACGCTCGGTTTCCACTTCCAAGAACACCAAAAAACCTCCGCGTTCTCCGCGCCTCCGCGGTGCGCTTGAAGCCTTACCGTCTAGAGGCGACGGACGCGCGGGCGGCGGCTCGTTCGACCTGGGCCCGGTTGGAGGCGTAGGCCGGGTCTTCCGGCTTCATGCCGAGGAGCTTTTCCTGCAGGTTCTTCAGTTCGGAGGCCGCGCGCGCGGCGTCGATTTCGTCGGCGCGGACGGCCTCTTCGACCAGCACGCGGACCCGGTCGTCGCTGACTTCGGCGAAACCTTCGCCGACCGCGTACCGGTGTGGCGTGCCTGCGGTCAGGTAGACCAACTCGCCGGCCGCCAGCGCGGCCACCAGCGGCGTATGCCCCGGACGGACGCCGAAACCGCCCTCTACGCCGGGCAGCCGGACCTCGTCGGCCTCGACCGAGAGGACGCGCTGCTCCGGCGTGACGATTTCCAGCGAAAGAGCCATCAGCGGGCCATCTGCCGGGACTTCTCCACGGCCTCGTCGATGTTTCCGACCATGTAGAAGGCCTGCTCCGGAAGCGCGTCGTGCTTGCCGTCCAGGAGCTCTTCGAACGAGCGGATGGTGTCCTCCAACTTCACATACTTGCCCTTCATGCCGGTGAAGGCCTCGGCCACCGAGAACGGCTGGCTGAGGAAGCGCTGTACCTTGCGCGCGCGGGACACCGTGAGCTTGTCGTCGTCGGACAGCTCGTCCATGCCGAGGATGGCGATGATGTCCTGCAACTCCTTGTAGCGCTGCAAGACCGCCTGCACCCGGCGCGCGACCTTGTAGTGCTGCTCGCCGACGATCTGCGGATCGAGGATGCGGCTGGTCGAGTCGAGCGGGTCCACCGCGGGGTAGATGCCGATCTCGGTCAGTCCGCGGGAGAGCACGGTGGTGGCGTCGAGGTGCGCGAAGGTGGTGGCCGGCGCCGGGTCGGTCAGGTCGTCGGCGGGCACGTAGATGGCCTGCACCGAGGTCACCGCGCCCTTCTTGGTGGAGGTGATCCTTTCTTGTAGTTCGCCCATGTCGGTGGAGAGGGTGGGTTGGTATCCGACCGCGGAGGGAATGCGCCCGAGGAGAGCGGAGACCTCCGAACCCGCCTGCGTGAAGCGGAAGATGTTGTCGATGAAGAGGAGGACGTCGCGGCCCTCTTCGTCGCGAAAGTACTCGGCCACGGTGAGCGCGGAGAGCCCCACCCGGGCGCGGGCGCCGGGCGGCTCGTTCATCTGCCCGTAGACCAGCACGCACTGGCTCTTCTCCAGCTCCTCGACGTTGATGATCTTCGACTCGATGAACTCGGTGTAGAGGTCGTTGCCCTCGCGGGTCCGCTCGCCCACGCCGCCGAACACCGAGAAGCCGCCGCGCGCCTTGGCGACGTTGTTGATCAGCTCCATCAGGAGCACCGTCTTGCCCACGCCGGCCCCGCCGAAGAGGCCGATCTTCCCGCCGCGCAGGTACGGCGCCAGCAGGTCGATGACCTTGATGCCGGTCTCGAACGGCACCATGCGCACGTCCTGCTCGGTGAACTCCGGCGGCTCGCGGTGGATTGGCAGCCGCTTGGAGGCGACGATCGGGCCCCGCTCGTCGACCGGCTCGCCGATCACGTTGAGGATCCGCCCCAGTACCGCCGGGCCCACCGGCACCGAGATCGGCGCGCCGGTGTTCTTCACCGACTGGCCGCGGACCAGGCCCTCGGTCGAGTCCATCGCGATGCAGCGCGCGGTGTTCTCGCCGAGGTGCTGTGCAACCTCGACGGTCAGGTTGTCCGACTTGTCGGAGATCGAAGGGTTGGAGACGGTCAGCGCGGTGAAGATCTCCGGCAGCGCGCCGGGCGGGAACTCGACGTCGATGACCGGCCCGATCACCTGCGTGATCTTGCCGGGTGCCGGGCCGGCCGGCGCCGGCGGCGGAGGGCTGCTCTTCGTCGACCTGGGAGTAGGAGGTGTCATTTCATGGCCTC
>VBLM01000403.1 GCA_005879095.1 Deltaproteobacteria bacterium | reverse complement strand
CGCTACAAAAAAAGCGATCCCGCACTCGCAAGTTGTTTGCGGATTACGCCGCGATGCAGACGCGGGCGCGCCCTTCCTTCTTCGCCCGATACAGCGCCTGATCCGCCTTGGCGAGCAGCTCTTCGAGGTTGTTGCAGCCGTCAGCGCTGGCGATGCCGATCGAGAGCGATGCCACCAGGCTCTGATCGAGCACAATCAAAGGCTGCTGCTGCACCCGCTCCAGCAGCCGCTCCCCGAGCGCGGCTGCCCCCGCGATCTCCGTCTCCGGCATCAACGCCACGAACTCGTCCCCTCCGAGCCGCGCCGGCAGGTCGCTCGCCCGCAGCGTCGCTCGCAGCAGCGCGCCGATGTGCTGCAGCACCGCATCACCCGCCGCGTGCCCGAACGTGTCGTTGATCTTCTTGAACCCGTCGACGTCGACCATCGCGCAGGCCAGCACGTGGTTGTGCCTGCGGTGTCGGACCCACTCGCCATCCGCATGATCGAGAAACGCCCGCCGATTCAGCACGCCCGTCAAAGAGTCGATCATCGCCAGCTCGCGCAGCCGCCCGGTCAAGGACGCCAGCTGCGCGACCGACTCGTGGTACCGCCGCCGCAGCACCTCGACCTGATCGACCAGCTCGGACGACGACGGCGCCTCGCGCCCCACCCCGCCGATGTACGGCCGCTCCAGCCCGAAAAACCGGTAAGCAGTCGTAATCAGGCGCTCTTTCCCGCGATGGACCAGCTCCAGCGAGAGCGCCGAAGTCACGTCGCGGTCGATGGTCATCGCCTGCCGGAACCGCGCCTGCGACTTGTCGTCGAGCGAGCGAAGAAAGTCCTCGCCGGGCGCCACCAGCGGCACCGCGGACCGCAGGCCCGCACTCGCATTGACCACCTTGAGCTCGCCGTCGAGGACCACCAGCAAATCCGGCGATCGTTCGAGGAGCAGGGTTTCCAGACCGTCGATCAAACTTACGTCCCCCGCGTTGGCTGGTGAGCATAACGGGGCGGTGCCGCGACGCGAAAGCAAGGAAATGAGTGTCCCGCACCCACATGTATGCAGGTTGCGACGCGCGGATCGCCGTGACAGATCAAGCATGTGCGCGCGGCGCTGGTCACCGGAGCGGCGGGACTGATCGGCTCGCACCTGTGCGAGGCTTTCGCACAGGCGGGGTGGGAGGTGCGCGCGCTCGACAAGCCGGGCAGCGACCTCGCGGTGGCCGCCGCGGCAGGCGCGCAGGCGGCCTTCGTCGAGCTTTCGCAGGCCGAGGGCGCGCTGCAGGCGGCGGCGCTCGCCAAAGGAACCGCGCTGGTCGCGCATGCGGCATTTCCGGGAGCGGAAGAGCCGGAAGAAGCGCTGGCGACGGCGCGCGCGGCGATGGCGGCCGCGCTGGAAGCGGGCGCGCCGTTCCTGCTCCTGTCGAGCACCACCGTCTACGGCCGCCCGCGCAACCTCCCCTGCGAAGAGGGCGAAGTGAAGTTGCCGGTCGACGCGCACGGCGAGACCCGCTGGGCGGTCGAGCGCGAAGCGTTTCTCTGGCGGCGGACGCGCGGGCTCAAGCTGGTGGTCCTGCGGCCCGCGCTCACGTACGGACCGCGTCAGAGGCGCGGGCTGGCCGTGGTGCTGGCCATCGCCTCGCTGGCGGCGCGGGCCGGCCGGGCGCTGTGGGTGCCGCGGCGCGGGCCGATCGTCCACACCGTCCACGCGCACGACGTGGCCCAGGCGGCGGTGCTGGTCGGAACCGATGCCGCCGCGCACGACGGCCGCGCCTTCAACGTCGCCGACGACGTCCCGCTGCCGCTCGAGGAGCTGGCGCGCGCAGTCCTGCAGGCAGCCGGCGCGCACGAAGCCGGCCGGCTGTGGTACTCGCCGCGGCCGGCGCGCTTCGGCCTCTGGCTGGCGCGCCATCTCCCCGAATGGGTCCTCTGGCGGCCGCTCAACCGCCGCATCGCGCGCAGCTGGCGGCAAGCCTTCGCCGGCCAGCCGCCGGCCGCCCCGCCAAAGCTCGAGCCGGACCTCCTCGAGCAGCTCTCGGCCGATCGCTGGTACGACACGCAACGGCTGCGCGCTCTGGGCTTTTCGCCCCGCTTTCCCAGCGCGATCGAGGGCCTGCAGCAGCTGGCGTTGGAAAGTCGCAGCCGTGGACTGTTGCCGGCGCCATTGCCCGCCCTTGTACCGTAGATAGGCTATACCGCCGGCCGCCATGGATCGCCGGATCCTCGCCGCGCTCGACAAGGCGCCCGCCACGGTCGTGCTGCTCAACGGGCCGGACCTGCGTTACGCGTGGATGAACGAGCTGTTCCACAAGCTGTTCCCGCGGATCAAGGTCGACGATCGGTTCGGCACCCAGACGCCGCAAGCGATGCAGTTCCGCGCCCTCGCCGAACGCGTCTTCGAGACCGGTGATCCGGCGATCCTGAACGAGGTCGAAGCCGAGCTGCCCGACGGCCGCGGGCACGTCTTTTTCAACCTCTTGCTGCATCCGGTGAGCGACGACAAGGGCCGGATCGACGGGGTGGCGATCATCGGCACCGACGTCACCGCGGTGGTCACCGGCCGCCGCGCGCTCGACGCCCAGGCCGAGCGGACCCGCCAGGCCGAGTCGCGGCTCACCGCGCTGCTCGAGCGCGGGCCGTTCTCGGTGGTGAGCTTCGACGTCGCGGGGCGGGTGCTCTTCAGCGCCGGAGCGCAGGTCGCGCAACTCGGTCTCTCGCCCGGCGAGACGATGTTCGAGCACTACCGGGACGATCCCGGCATCCTCGCCGCGCTGCGCCGTGCGGTGGCCGGCGAGACCTTCTCTGCGATGCTGCCCCGGCCGAACGAGCGCATCGGCGAGGTCCATTTCACGCCCGTGCGCGGCGAGGACGGCCGCGTCGACCAGGTCGTCGCCGTCGGCATCGACGTCACCGCGCGTCTGCGGGCGCAGGAGGAGCGCGCCCGCATCCAGGAGAAGATGCTGCAGACGCAGAAGCTGGAGAGTCTGGGCGTGCTCGCCGGCGGAATCGCGCATGATTTCAATAACTTGCTGACCGTGATCCAGGGCAACGCGGCGGTCGCGCTGGCCCGGCTGCCCGTCGGCCACGCGTTGCGCGAGCCGATCGACGACATCGTCGGCGCGGCCCATCGCGCCGCGGACCTGACGCGGCAGATGCTGGCGTATTCAGGGAGGGGCCGATTCGAGATCCGGCCGCTCGATCTGCGCCAGCACGTGCGCGAGATCGGGAACCTCCTGCGCAGCTCGATCCCGAAGAAGGTTTCGCTGCGCATCGACGAGCCGCCGTACCTGCCTACCGTGCAGGGCGATCCGTCGCAGATCCACCAGGTCCTGATGAATCTGGTGCTCAACGCGGCCGAGGCCATCGACCAGCGCGAGGGCGAGGTCACCGTCGGCCTGGGCGAGGAGGAGGTCGGCGCGGACGGCGGCGGCGACCTGGTCGGCCGCGAACGGCTGCCGGAGGGTCGCTACGTGCGCCTGACCGTGTCCGACACGGGTGTGGGAATGGACGAAAAGGTGCGCGCCCGCATCTTCGACCCGTTCTTCACCACCAAGTCGACCGGCCGCGGACTCGGGCTGGCGGCGGTCCTCGGCATCGTGCGCGGTCACGGCGGCGCGCTGCGCATCGACTCGGCGCCGGGGCGGGGGACGAAGTTCGACGTGCTGCTGCCGGCCGCCGGCGCGCGAGCCTATCCGGCCCGCTCGGGCGAGCCGTCCGCGGCGCGGGGCAAGGGGACCATCCTCGTCATCGACGACGCGGAGCACGTCCGGGTGGCGACGGCACGGCTTCTGTCGGCGATGGGCTACGACGTGCTGGAGGCAGCCGACGGCGAGCAGGGCGCTGAGATTTTCAGGCTGCGCGCCGGGAGGGTCGACGCGGTGGTGCTCGACCTCACCATGCCGCACCTCTCCGGCGAGGAGACGCTCGCGCTGCTGCGCGCCATCGATCCCAGGGTGCGGGTCGTCTTCTTCAGCGGCTTCGCGGAGAACGAGCTCGCCGAGCGGCTCGATCCGCTCAAACCGGCTGCGGTGCTGCACAAGCCGTTCACGCGGCAGCAGCTCGCGGCGGCGCTGGAGACGGCGTTGGCGTAGAACGAGTCGACGGTGATCCGCGAGTTTTTGGTACATTGCGAAGCGATGAGTCCTGCCGAGCTGGAACAGCGTGCGGAGAGGGCGGTCCGGCGCGGCGAGTTGCTCGTCGCGCTGGAGCACTTCGATGCGTACCTGGCGCAGCAGCCGGACGACGAGCGCGTGCGGCAGCGGATGGAGTCGGTGCGGGCGCTGCTGCAGCCCAGCGAGCTGGTGAGCCGGCGGCGGGCCGAGCCGGAGGAGCCGGAGCCGGGACACGATACGCTCTCCGATGCCGAGTCGGGCGAGATGCACGCCAGCGCCGGCCGCTTCAACGATGCGGCCGCAGCGTACGAGCGCGCCTTGGCGGCGAATCCCAAGAGCGACCTGTTGCGCGAGCGGCTCGACGAGCAGCGCGCGCTGGCCCGGCCGACGGCGAAGGCCGATCTCGGGCATGCCGAGAGGCTGGAGGCGCCGGAGACCACGCTCGGCAAGGGAGTCTCCAAAATGCCGCGATCGGCGAAGGCGGTGGGCGCCTCGTTCGCGCCGATCTCGTCACCGCCGGCGAAGAATGCCGCGCGGCCGAAGGACCGGGTCAAGCTGCTCGAGTCGCTGCTCGAGCGCATCCGCTCGTCGCGCAGGAAGGCGTGAATTCGCTGAACATCGACGTCGCCGTCTGGCTGCGCCCTAGGCGCAATGCCGGTCAATTAACGCGCTGGCACGCAACAGCGTTGATGTGATCATTGACGTTGACGTGATCCTGAGCGTGGACGGCGACGGCGCCGTCAACGTCAACCTCAAATGTTAACTGACGCGCATTGGCCCTGGGCGTCTGCGCGTTTTGCCGCCTTCAGCGGCGTGAATGCCGAGTGTCGACGTCGCTGCGCCAACCGATCCGCAGCAGCCAGGTTCGCGGCGCGGCGACCGGCGCCGCCTCGCCCGCGAGACCGAGATACCGAATCGACGAACACTCGTCGGCGAACCGGGCTGCTGTTTCGCCCCATTGCCGCGCGTGGCGGGCGAAATTGCCCAGGACGTAGCGGAGAGCGTTGGCGACTTCGCGCCGCGTGCGCAGCACGTGCGAATGGTAGCGGTCCGCCCACACGTGCCCCGCCCGATCGAAGAGCCGATTGAGCGTCTTCGCGATGCGGATGGCCAGGCCCTGCATGCCTTTCGCGAGCGACTCGCGGTCTTCCGCTTCGACGATCAGGTGCAGGTGATTGCCCTGGATCGAGTAGTGCACGATGCGCATCCCGAACCTGGCGCGCGCGATCCGGAAGGCCTCCTCAATCGCGAAGACCACGCGCTGCTTCCGCATGTACCCTGCGCCGGCGTCGGTCCGCGGCCTACCGACCTTCCCACGCTTTCGTTTCCGGAACCTGAGGATGAGCTGCGTTTTCTTCATGGTGAATATATTTTGGCAGATATTTGTGAATATGCAACTAGAATTGTGGAAAAGACAGTTATTCAAGATCTGGTTTTACTCGGACTTCCGGTGCTGCTACATCGCGTCGACGTCCACACACTCGATCGTCCAATCATCCCCGCAAAGCCGCCGAAGACGGCGATGGATCACTTCAAGCTGATCTTTACGGTTGACGATCAGAATCGTTCCCGGCCCAAGTCGGTGATTTTCGAATCCCATTTCGAGTGTTTGGGCCAATTCCGCGTCAGAGACCGAGAGCCCCAAACCATCAGAAACAGATCTGTCGCGACCAATTCAGCGGAACGTAGGGCAGAATCGAATGAATGAGAACCTCTCGCTGCTCTGCCGATCGATAGGGCTCTTCTACGACCTCTGACGGAAGAAGGATCCTTTTGGGCCGCCCCGTGCTGCCGTGAATGTGATCGACCCTGTTCAACGGGAAACCGACGTCCCTTTCGAAGAACGTCTCGACAGCCATGTCCCAGTTCGTCGTGCG
>VBLM01000399.1 GCA_005879095.1 Deltaproteobacteria bacterium | reverse complement strand
CTGGCGCGAGAGCTGCGGATGCCGCCGTACGTCGTCTTCCACGATTCGACGCTGCGCGCGCTGGCGCGGGAACTGCCGCACGACGAGCACAGCTTTCTGGCGGTGAAGGGGGCGGGGCCTAACCGCTGGCAGCGTTACGGCGCGCGGGTGGTGGTCATCACCGGAGCGGCGCGACAGTCCGAGGTGATGCCGGCCGCCGTCGAGGCCGAGACCGCTCCCATGGTGCGCGAGCCACCGGCATGGCTCGAGCAGTTGCCGCTGCCGATCAACGATTCGGCCGATGAGCTGTGGACCCTGTGCGCGTCCGGAGCCACCCTGGGCGAAATCTGCACCCGCCTGCGGCGCACGAGCGCGGAAGTGGCCTCGCTGCTGGCGGAGGGCGTGAGGCAGGGACGCCGGATCGACGCCGCCCGTCTGATCGGCGCCGAGCGATTCGAGGCGATTCGTGCCGCCGCAAAAGGCGCCGGCGGCGACGTGGTGGCCGTCCGCAAGCGCCTGTCGTTCCCCGCCGCTCTCGCCGAAATCCGCCTGGCGCTGACGGCTACGGCCTGAAAAGCAAAATCTCACCGCGGAGCCGCGGAGGGCGCAGAGGTTCGCGGAGATTTTTTTTGAAAAACAGACTCCGCGCTCTCCGCGCCTCCGCGGTGCGCTTGAAGCCTTACCTCTAGAACGGGATATCGTCTTCGGTGCTTTTCGGCGGCGACCCACCGCCAGAGGAAGATTCGTCCACTCCCGGGGGAGGAGCGCCGAAGTCGTCGCTCGGCGCGGCGCTGCCGGAACGGCCGGCGCCGCGGCCCTGGCCACGCTCTCCGCCGGAGAGGAAGATCACCCCGCCGACCGGGTTTGCCACCACCTCGGTGGTGTACTGCTTGGCGCCTTCCTTGTTGGTCCACTCGCGGGTCTGCAGGCGGCCCTCGATGTAGACCTGCCTGCCCTTGGAGAGGTATTCGCCGCAGTTTTCCGCGGCCTTGCCCCAGACCACGATGCGGTGCCATTCGGTCCGTTCCTGTTTCTGGCCCTGCTTGTCGGTCCAGTTCTCGTTGGTGGCGATGGTGAAGTTGGCCACCGCCTGACCGCCCGGGGTGTACCGGACTTCAGGATCCTTGCCCAGGTTGCCGATCAGGATGACCTTGTTGACTCCGCTGCCTGCCATGCTCGCCTCGCTTCAAAAAAGGATGCGCGCAACCTAGCACAGGCCCCTGACATCGCGATCGGCCGATCGCGCCGGCCCAGGCTGGGCGCGGGTCAGCCGCCCGGCTTGGCGGCGTCGGCCTGGCGGGCGGCGGCGGGAACCGCGCGTTTGCGTTTGCCTCGAAGAGAGGCCGACGTCGGCTTCACGTCCGAAGACGGGGCGGGCGCCGGAGCGGCAGGCGTTTCCTGAGCGGGCGGCGGAGTGGTCGGGGCGGGAGCCGGAGGCGGCGTGGCCGGCGCCGGCGCGGGATTGACCGCCGGAGGCAGAGCGACGTTCTGTGTCGCCGCCGGCTGCGTTGCGCTGGTCGCGGCGGCTGCTGCTGCCTGAACGGCGGCGACCGCCCCCGCCGGCGTGGCCGGTGCGGAAGCGGCAGCCGCATCGGGCGGCGTGGCGTCAGTGGGCGGCGGCCGGTTCTCGAGCACCGCGAGCCAGCCGTCGAGCTGCCGCGCCGGAGCGCCAGGCTGCGCCAGCGCGGTCTTGAGGGCACGGGCGAGCGGATATCGTTCGGTGCCGTTGTCCGTCTGCTTCAAGCCGACCGCGACCAGCTCGACCGCCGCTTGCGACTGCGGCTCGGGCGATCCGCGTAGCGCGGCAAGGAGCTCGTCGGGCGAGGCTTCGCCGACCTCGACCAGACCGTCGCTCAGGAGCGCCGCCAGCTGGTCGTCATGCTGAGGGCCGCGGGCCAAAGGCGCCAGGGCCAGGAGCCGCACCAGTGCTTCCGGGCTTCCGTCCACTGCCAGATCGAGCAGCGACGACACCGCCGGAACCGGCAGCGACAGCTCGCGCCCGACGCTGCGCAGCCGCAAGAACAGCTCCGGCGAAGCCGGCATGGCTTCCAGCAGCGCGCCGCCGCCCTGGTCAGGATCGCTGCGGTAGAGAGCGTCCGCCAGCACCACCCGCAGCAGCGGATCGCGCTCGGTCCGCAGCGCCGAGCGCAGAAACGGCAGATTCTTCTTGTCCGGCGCCGACGCCAGCGACGCGTAGGTCGCGATGCGCGCCTTCAGCTCGGCCGGCGACGCCTCCTGCGGCGCCATCTGCGACAAGGAAGCCAGCGCGGCCTCCCGCGCTCCCGCTTCCGGCGCGCCGACCGCGGCCAGCATCACGCCCAGCCGATCGATCGAAGAGATCACCGGCCCGCTGCGGCCGTTCCAGTCGTTGACCATCACCGAGAAGACGAACCGCTCGCCGCCCAGGCTTTGCACGTACCCCGAGAGCGCCGTCACCCGCTCCAGAGTTCCCGTCTTCGCGCGTAGCCGCCCCGCGGCGTCGGTGCCTTCCATCCGCAGCCGCATCGTGCCGTCGCGCGCGGCGATGCCGAGCGAGGCCACGAACTCGGAGGCGACCGGAAACCGCTTCCACACGCCCTGGAGCAGCATGGCCATCTGCCGGGCGGTGAAGCGGTTGGTGTCGTTGAGGCCGCTGCCGTTGCGGAGCACGTAGGTCCCGCGCGGAATGCCCAGCTCCGCGAGCAGATCCTCGGCGACTTCCAGCCCCTTGGGCCAGGTGCCGGGCGTGCCCTTGAGCTCCGCGCCGAGCGTCTTCACCAGCATCTCGGCGATGAAGTTGGACGAGACCTTGTTCATGTCGCGGATGATCTCGGCCAGCTCGGGCGAGTCGTACGACTGCAGAAGGACAGCGCTTCCCGGGACGTTGCCGCGCTTCACGCGGCCGGCGACGCGGATACCGCGGGCCTTCAAAAGCATCTTCAGCGTCTGCCCGTAATAGAAGCTCGGGTCGCCGATGCGCTTGTACATCACGACCGGCTCGGCGCCCTTGGGAATGCGGCCCTCGACCACGATGCGGGTGCGCTCGCCCTCGATCAGCGCGTGCGGGCGGAGCTTGCGGCGGCCGTTGGCGCGGACGGTGACGACCCGCGGCTCGATGACGAAGTAATCGCGCGCGTCCGGATCCACCTCGACCCTCGCCCGCGAGCCGGCCCGATCGGCCGGCGTGATGTAGATGGTGATGGCGTTGTGGTTGAGCGAGAGCGCGCCGACGCCGGCGGCCCAGGCCTTGTCACTCGTCTCCTGCTCCCAGCCGGGCCCGAACTGCTCGCGATCGAAGAACGAGTCGTCGAGCACGATCTCGCCCACGCTGCGCAGGCCGCGGTGCCAGAGGTCGGCCACCAGCGCGTCGAGCCGCTCGGTGGTGACGGCCGGATCGCCGCGGCCCTTGACGAAGAGCGTCCTCACGTGCCCGCGCTGGATGGCGCGATCGCCGAGATAATCGGTGCTGAACCGGTATTCCGGCCCGAGCCGGAGCAGGGCCGCCGCGCTCGTCACCAGCTTGGTGTTGGAGGCCGGGTTGAGCAGGTCGTCGCCGTTACGGGAAAAGATCACCTGCCCGTCGTCGAGCGACTGCACCTCGAACCCGACGTGCGCGGGGGCGGCTGCGAGAGGAGCTGCTCGACGGCCTTGCGCAGCGTTTCGCGGTCGGCCTGGCCGGCCCACGCCGACCAGGAAAACCCGACCGCGAGCATCAAAATCAGGGCAGAACGTGCCTTCACTCGGATCCTCTTCGGCGGCGCAGCGCGCGGAACGATGTTACCAAGCGCTCGCCGGCTCGGCAACAAATCTGTCGGGTAATCAATTGTTTGCAACACGGTCGGTGATCACAACAACCGGACTTTCCCCCGGCATCCCGGCATGCGAGAACACCGGCATGGACGAGTTCGAAGAAGAGGCAGCCCGGTGTGTTTTCGTCGGAATTGCCGGCCTGACGCCGAGCAAAGACGAGCTGGAGCTGGTGAAGCGCGGTGTAGGTGGAGTCATCCTCTTCGCGCGAAATGTGCACGAACCTGCGCAAGTGGCGGAGCTCGCCCGCGAGCTCAAGGCGGCTGCACAAGGGCCGCTGCTCATCTCCATCGATCAGGAGGGCGGCCGCGTCCAGCGGCTGCGCCCGCCCTTCTGGACCGGCTGGCCGAGCATGCGCCGGCTCGGCCAGATCG
>VBLM01000398.1 GCA_005879095.1 Deltaproteobacteria bacterium | reverse complement strand
TCCTCGATGCGCGCGGCTTCGCCGCGGGTCTGCGCGCGCGCCTGACGCATCTGGCTGTCGGCGTCCTTCAGCGCCACGTAGCGGAAGCCGCCGTCGTAGAGGGGCAGCGTGATCGCCAGCGCGACCGCCCACGTGCTCTGGTCGATCGTGGACGCCTGCACCGGGTGGTTGTAGCGGGCGTTGGCGGTGAGCGCCAGCGTGGGGAGGAACTGGGCCCACGCGTCGGTCTTGAGCCGCGCGGCGATCTCTTCGTTGGCGCGGGCGGCGGCCATCTCCGGCCGCACTTCGAGCGCCCTGGCGATCAGGTCCTTGAAGGCGCCGCGGATCTCGTCGGGCGGCTGCGCGGGTGGGGCGAGCTCGAAGGCGGTGTCGCGGCGGTCGAGGAGCGCGGCCAGCTGGCTCTTCGAGCCGGCATAGTTGAACTGGGCGCGGCGGGTCTCTTGATCGGCGCGGAGGTAATCGATGCGCGCGCGCAGGGCGGCCGAGAGCTGGACGAGGCCGGCTTCGTAGCGGGCCTGGGCCTCGACGGCGTGATCGCGGGTGGCCTTGGCCTGGCGGGCCGCGACCGCCGCCAGCTCTTTGAGGGCGAGTCCGGCGTAGTAGGTGGAGGCGACGCTCAGGAGCAGCTCGCGGCGCTGCTGGGTCTCGGTCAGGCGGGCGACGTCGACTTGCTGGTAGGCGCTCTGCAGCGCTGGCAGCGCGCGCAGGTTGAAGATGTTCCAGTTGAAGCTGAGCGTGCCCTGCTGCGTATTCGGGCCGGTGTCGGTGATGCTCAGGCGCGAGTAGTCGATGTAGGCGCCGGAGTACGAATTGTGCGTGAGCGTGCCGGTCGCGGTCAGCGTGGGCTTCACCGTCGCCCAGGCGCGCTGGACGTTGTTCTGCGCCTGCGTGACGCGCTCGAGGGCGACGGCAAGATCGGGAGATTGACGGCGCATTTCCGCGAGCGCCTCCGCCAGCGGCAGGACCGGACCTTCCGGAGCGGCTTGCGGGACCGGGTCCGGGAGGGGATCGCGGATCGACGATTGCGCCGGCGGTTCGACGGGACGGACCGGCTGCAGCGCCGTTTGTGCCAGGAGGAGAAGGGCGATCACGGGAGGCGGAAGGTCTTTGAAGCCCGGGCCGATGTCAACAGGCGATGCCCGCCTTGCGCAAAGACTTCCGCGCCAGCGAGGAGAGGCCGAGCTGGTGCAGGGCGTTCGGGCCGACCCATCTGAGGTCGTCGCTGCGCGGGGTCCCGCTCGCGCGGCCGGCTTTCACGGTGACGCGGACCTGGCGGTGGGTGAGGGTCTGCTCGACTACGCCTTTTTCGGTGAGAGGTCCGCGCAGGCGCACGCCGGGCAATTTTATCTCTGTAGCAGGGAGGTCCCACATTCCGGCGAAGAGGTCGTGCGGCGGGCGCCGAACGAGCAGGATCGCGCCGTCGCGCCGGCGTAGGGCGACGGCCTCCCATTCGAGGAGTGGTCGGGCCGGGCGTTTCTTTGGTTCCGGGAACTGCTCGGGGGCGTCCCGGCCCCGGCAAACCGTACGAATTGTACAACTCGTACAATGCGCCTCGTTGAACTGCCCGGCCCGGCCCCGCGGGAGCAGCCCGGGAGCGATCCTCCAGGCCTGGGCGCGTGCATCGCCGTCGAGAGCGAACACGCGGGCGAGCACGCGGGCCACGTTCCCGTCGACCAGCGGGACGTCCTCCCCGAACGCCAGCGAGGCGACGGCGGCAGCGGTGTACGGGCCGAAGCCCGGCAGTTCGCGCAATTCGGCAGCAGTCCGCGGAAGCGCGCCGCCCGCCGCCTGCGCCGCTTTGTGCAGGTTGCGCGCGCGGGAGTAGTAGCCGAGGCCGCTCCAGAGAGCGAGCACGTCGTCGAGCGGCGCTTCGGCCAGTTTGTCGAGCGTCGGGAACCGCTTCAGGAAACGCTGGTAGTACGGGATGACCACGTCGACTCGCGTCTGCTGCAGCATCACTTCGCTGATCCAGGTCCGATACGGATCGCGCGGCTCGGTCCGCCACGGAAGGACGCGCTTTTCGCGGCGGAACCACCGCAGGAGCTTTGTGCTAAACATGCGCGCCCATGAAGCGGATCCGCGTGCACAGCGTCGAGCAGTACGTCCAGGAGATCGGCCCGCTGATGCAGAAGGGGCTCGAGATGTACCGCGCCGACCTGCCCGAGGAGGGCCTGCTCGGCGTGGGCTTCAGCGGTGCGGATACCGAGGTCCTCATCTCGATCACAGAGTTCAAGGCGACGGGGGATCTCGTCAAGTACGGCGAGCTGATCGACCCGTACGAACCCGAAGGCAAGAAGACCCAGAAGGTCAAGGGCGATAAGAAGTAGCGGCTTCGACTTCAGCGACCGTACGTGGAATGTCGCGGGTCAGGCTTTCGTGGCCCTGCGCGGTTACGAGGATGTCGTCTTCGATGCGGATGCCGATGCCGCGCAGCTCGCGCGGCGCCTGATCGTCGTCGGTAGCGATGTAGAGGCCGGGCTCGATGGTGAAGACCATTCCAGGCTCGAGCGGCCGCGGTTGGCCGTCCGCGGTTCGGTAGCTGCCGACGTCGTGGACGTCGAGGCCGAGCCAGTGGCTGGTCCGGTGCATGTAGTAACGGCGGAAGGCGTTGTCCTTGATCAACGTGTCGACGTCGCCCTTCAGTAGGCCGAGCTTGATCATGCCCTCGGTCAGGATGCGCACCGCCCTGTCGTGGAGGCCCTCGATCGTTTC
>VBLM01000397.1 GCA_005879095.1 Deltaproteobacteria bacterium | reverse complement strand
TGCTCGATCAGGCGCAGCTCCAGTGCGGCGTCGGAATGGTTCTTGTCGAGCTCCAGCGCCTTCCGGAAGGCATCGACTGCCGAGTCCGGGTCCTTCGTCCGCCAGAGGACGCCGGCTACGTAATACGTGCGAGCGGTCACTCCCGGCGCCCGCAGCGCCCGGTTGATCAGCGAAGCCGCCTCCTCTTTCGCGGCCGGCGTGCCCTTCGGGTCGGCCACCAGCGCCCACGCCAGCGCTGCCAGCGCGTCGCCGGTGGCATCGAGATCGACCGCCCGCCGCAGCTTGTTGAGCGCGCCCTCGAAGTCGCGCTTCTTGAGCAGCACCTCGCCCATCTTCACCGCCAGGATCGACTCCTCCTTGCGCGAAGTGCCTTTGCCGCCGCCCGCGCCTTTGGACTTGGCGTCGTACTTCGCGCGCAGATCGGGCGTGGAGATGTTCTCGTAGGCTTCCTTGAGCTGACCGAACAGCGACTGCAGCTCCGGCTGCAGCCCCTTCAGACCGGGGCGGGTGGCGTCCGGATGAAAGCGCTTCGCCGCCGCGAGATACGCGGCCTTGATCTGGTCGGCCGGCGCCTGGGGCGCGACGCCGAGCCGCGCGTACGCGTTCTGCTTCGGCGCCATCTTGGCGCGCGAGCGGACCTCGTCGACGAAACGCTGATCGTCGGCCGAGAGCTGCGACTCGTCGAGCTGCAGCGCATCGTGGCGCACCGGCGCCGCGTGCTCCGCCCCTTCCAGCTCAGCGGCATGCTGCGGCATGTTGCCCAGGTTCCGCATGCCGCGGGCCATCAGCTTCTTGCGCAAGTCGCGGTTGCGGGCGTCCCCGGCAGCAGGCGGCTCGCGCTGCAGCGTGTGGTCGAAGGTGGGTTCTTCTCGCATCAGCGTCTCGCTCGCCGTTTCACCTCCCTCGCTGGTGTGATGGCGCGGCCGGTGGTCGATCTCCAGCGGCGGCTCCTCCTGCACTGGCGGTACGGGAGGCGGCGTCATCTCGTCGAGCGAGAGCGAATCCAGCCGTTTGAACGCCTCCGCTTCGTCGACCCGCTGTCCCAGCGACTGGTCGGCTTGCAGGTGCGGCTCGGCGAACGGATCGGCCGAGACCGGCGGCGGCTGCGCCATCTGGTGCAGCTCTTCCGGCCGCAATTCGTCCTCGGGCGGCGGCTCCGGAAGCGGCTCGAGGATCGGCTCGTGCACCGGCTCGAGCTCGGGCTCCAACAGCTCCGGCTCCAGTTGCGCCGGCTCGACCAGCGCGGGCTCGGGCTCGACCGCTGCCGCGCGCTGCTGTCCCGCGGCCGCCGTCGGCTGCGGCTCGACCCCGCCCGCCAGCAGGAGCGCGACCATCAGCGCCTCGGCGCGCGTCTGCGGCAGCCGCGAAGCGCGGACGAACTCGTCGAGCTTGCGCGGCAGCGCGAGGCGCGCGGCGTTGCGGCCCAGCCAGTCGAGGACCTTGCGCCGACGCGCGGCGTGCTGTTCCTGCTCGAGCGCATCGACCAGGCACGAGACCGGGTCCACCACCACCTCGCGCGCCCACGGCGGCGGAGGCTCCCAGCCGCGCCAGTCGTACTTGCCGCTGGTGAGCGAGAGGAGCGTCTTCAGATTCGCCGTGTGCTGCGCGCCGAGCGCGGTGCGGAGCTGGTCGGGCGTCAGGAGGCCCTTCTCGATCAAGATCTCGCCGTGCCGCTGCCCCTTGCCGGCCGCCTCCTCGCGGCTGGAATCGATGTCAAGCGCGTCCACCCAGTCATTGGCGAGCAGGACGTGCGCAAGCGTCTGGAACCCCTTGAATGACGCAGTGCCGCACATGTCGCCGGCGCGGAAAAAGCAGCGGATTTCGTTGGATGGCTCGGTCTCGAGCCAGAGCGTGCCGCTGGCGCGCGAGCGGAACACGGCCGCCACGAGCTCGGGCGCGCTCGTCTCGGCAAGCTCCCCTTGTGCGAGCGAGGGCAGGAGCTCGAAGGTTTCCACGGCGGCATCCTATCCGTTTTTCACGGTAGGGTACCCTGCCGGATTTGTCGGAGCGCCTCGTACATCACGATACCCGCGCAGGTGGAAAGGTTCAGGCTGCGGGCGGACGGCTCGGGGATCATCGGCACGCGCACCCAGCGGGCGGGGAAGCGGTCGAGCGCTTTCTGCGGGAGGCCGTCGACTTCGTCGCCGAGGATCAACCAATCGCCGGGGCGGAAGCGCGCCTCCCAGAGGCCGGTCGGCCCACGACCGGTAAAGAGGTGGACGCGCTCAGGCATCAGCTTCTCCGTCTCGACGAGCTCGTCGAATGAGGTCCACGTGGCCGCGTAGACCTTGTCCCAGTAGTCGAGTCCGGCGCGGCGCAGGTCCTTGTCGTCGATGCGGAAGCCGAGCGGCGCGATCAGGTGCAACCGCGACCCGGTGACCGCGCAGAGCCGGGCGACGTTGCCGGTGTTGGGCGGGATCTTCGGCTGGACGAGGACCACGTTGAGCCGCGCGAGCGCCGGCTCGAGAAACAGTGTATGCGGAGCGGGCATGGCGGGCATCGCGATCATTGCCAATCCGAATGCGCGCCGCAACCGCGAATGGCCGCTGGCGGCGCAGCAGCTGCGCAAGGCGGCGCCGGGCGCGCCGCTGCTCGAGACGCGCAACGCGGACGAGCTGGCGAAAGCCGCCCGCGCGCTGGCGGCCGATCGGCCTCGCGTGCTGGCCATCGCCGGCGGCGACGGAACCGTCACGCACACCGTGACCGCGTTGTTCAAGGAGATGGACGGCAAGCTGCCGCCGCTGGCGCTGCTGGGCGGCGGAGCGTACGACTCGCTCGCTCCGCTCGGCGGCGGCGGCGACGCGGAGGACCGGCTTCGTCGCCTGTCGGAAGCGGTGGCGTCGGGGAACGAGCTCAAGCTGATCGAACGCGACACGCTGCGCGTGGACGATCGGTGCGGGTTCCGCTTCGGGGTCGGACTGCCGGTCCGGTTCATCGAGGCCATCTACGCGACCGGGAGCAACGGGCCGTGGGCGAGCACGCGCGTGCTGGCGCGGACGCTGGCCTCGTCTCTGACGCTCGGTCCGTTCGCGCGCAGGCTGTACGCGCCGATGGACCTGAGGATCCGGCTCGACGACGACGAGTGGCCGCCGGTGCCGATCTACGGGCTCGTCTGCTCGTCGGTCGCCGAAGCGGGCCTGGGCTTGCGGCCGTTCAGGCGCGCCACCGAGCAGCCCGGCGCGTTTCAGGCCCTGGGTCTCACGGCGGGGCCGCGGCAGTTCGCGCTGGAGTTGCCGCGGCTGCTGGTGGGAAAGCACGCGCGGCGCGATCGGCTGATCGAGGGCGTCGGCGAAAGGCTCGAATTATCGGCGCGGGCGCCGTTGAGCTGGCTGCTCGACGGAGAGATCTATACCAGCGCGACCGGGAGGCTGACGGTCGGACTCGGACCTCGAGTCTCGCTGGTGCGCGCGTGAAGTTGTTGAACCGCCGCAACGGGGCGGTGCTGGCGGAGCAGATCGAGCGAGCCGTCACCTGGCGAGCGCGGCTGCGCGGCCTGCTCGGGCGCAGCGGGTTGGCCGGCGGGTCCGCGCTCGTCATCGAGCCGTGCACGTCGATTCACACCTTGTTCATGAAGTTCTCCATCGACGCTCTGTTCCTGAGCGCGGATGGCCGCGTGATCAGGGCGATTTCCGGGCTGCGGCCGTGGCGCGCCACCCGCATCTATCCGTCGGCGGCGATGGTGATCGAGCTTCCGGCGGGAACGCTCGTGCGCTCGGACACGCGTGAGGGCGATCACGTCGCGTTCGAGGTTTGACCGGCGCTCGCGCGCTTTGCTACCGTTTCGGATCCCCATGCAGATCCATCACGCCTTTAAGTCCGACGTCGGCATGAAGCGCGACAACAACGAGGACAACCTCCTCGTCTTTCCCGAGCAGAACGTATTCGCCGTCTTCGACGGGATGGGCGGGCATGCCGCGGGCGAAGTGGCCAGCTCGATCGCCGCCAACGAAGTGCGCGAGTTCTTCGACTTCACCGGCAAGGACGAGGACGCCACCTGGCCGTTCAAAGGCGACCGCGAGAAGACCTACGACGAGAACCGCGCCGTCACCGCCATCAAGCTGGCCAACGCGCGGATCATCGAGCAGAGCGAACAGGACGGCGCCAAGAAGAACATGGGCACCACCGCGGTGATGGTGCACTTCGTCGAGCGCAGCGGCGCGGGGCCGAGGGCGCTGGTGGCGCACGTCGGCGACAGCCGCGTCTACCTCTTCCGGCAGGGGCAGTTGCAGCGGAT
>VBLM01000396.1 GCA_005879095.1 Deltaproteobacteria bacterium | reverse complement strand
GTACGGCTTGCCGGGGAACCACATTCCGAACGCGATGGCGTTGGGGATCTTCTTGGCGTACGTGCCGCCGCCCGAAACCGCGAGCGGCGGACGCTCGCCCGTGGCCCTGGAGTAATCGTCCATCAAGCGCTTGACGATCTTCGCGTTCGGATCGAAGACCAGCGGCTCGTCGCCGAAATAGTAGTCGCCCGGTTCGAGACGCGGCGAAAACGCTTTCACCGCCGCGAACAGGTGCTCGCGCGACTGCGCGGCGCTCCACGGCGGCGGGCGCCGCAGGTTGACGATCAGCGTGTACTTTCCGTTCGCGTGCTTGACCGTCCCCGGGTTGATCGCCCAGCCCCGCCAGCCGCCGGCAGCGGGGAGCTGCAGCCCGAGGACGTGGTCGGTGAAGGCGAGGAGATCGCGCGCGGGACAATCGGGCAAAAGGCCGCCGACGACGTGCGCGAGCGACACCAGCGCGTTGCGTCCGCCGGCGATGTTGACGCCGGAGTGGGCGGCGCGGCCGTGCACGGTGATGTCGAGCAGCTCGCCGCGTCGCTGCAATTCGACCCGAGTGTCTTTGTCGGGCGCGTGCAACTTCTTTTCGAAATCGGCGTCCGCTTTCAGCGTCAGCTTCGCGCGATCCGGCACGATGCTCGGCGAGATGCCGGCCTCGAGGTCCTCGATGCCGCCCTCGGCCGCGTCGATCTGCAGACCATCCCAGGCCTTCTCGCCGACCACGACGGGAAATTCGGAATCGAGCACCAGGGTGTACGAAGGTGGGGCGTGCGACGACAGGTAGGTCTTGATGTCCTGCGAGCCGCTCTCCTCGTCGCTCCCGACCAGCAGGCGCACCGTCTGCGTCAGCGAAGCGCCTTTCAATGCATGCATCGCCAGCAGCGCGTCCACGAGCGGCCCCTTGTCGTCAGCGGCGCCGCGGCCGTGGACGTACCCGTTTTTGATCACGCCGGCGAAGGGCGGAGTCGTCCACTGCTTCTCGTCGACCGGCTGAACGTCGCCGTGAACGACGAGGCCGAGGACCGGCGCGCCGGGCGGACCGGGCAATTCGATCTCAGTCACCGGCCCCGCGTCGCGCGCCTGCAGACCGAGGTCGGCGGCGGTTTTGAGCAGCCACGCCTGCTGATCTTTTCGCGCCTGATCGTTCCCCGCCACGGTCGGGAAACGCACCGCCTCGGAGAGCAGCTTCTCGGGCCGAGGCGCCGTCGCGCAGCCGATCGCCAGCAGCAACGTCAGCGCGCGCATCTTCGAAGCACCATCTCCCACACTCCCTCTTCCGTCTCGCGCGTCGACAGCACCTCGTCCCCGATCTCTTCCGCGTTCCGCTTGATGTCCGGCACCGCCGGCCGGTGATCGACGATCACTTTGAGCTCCCCGCCCGCAGCCAGCTTCGACAGCGCATACTTCGTCCGCGCCCACGTCAGCGGGCAGAGGAGCCCGCGCAGATCGAGCGTCTCAATGTTCGGCCGCAAGCAGCTCCTCGTACTGCTTCGCCGACAACAGCTCGTTCGCGTCGGCGGGCGACGACATCTCGATCTCGATCATCCACCCTTTCTCGTGCGGGTCGTCGTTGATGCCCTCCGGCGCGTCGACCAGCGACTTGTTGATCTTGGTCACTTTTCCGCTCACCGGCGCGAACAGCTCACTGACCGCCTTGGTGCTCTCGACCACGCCGAACGGCTGGCCCCTGGTGACGGTCGCTCCGACCTCCGGCAACTCGAGATACACGACGTCGCCGAGCTGGTCCTTGGCGAAGGCGGTGATGCCGATGGTGGCGGTGTTGCCGCGCACGCGCGCCCACTCGTGTTCCTTCGTGTAACGGAGGCTCTCGCGCCGCGGTGATCGCTGTTCGCTCGGCGGGCGTGATGCGGATTTCGATGTCTTCGAATCGAGCCGCGCGCGTCTGCCAGGAAATGAGATCCGCGGGCGAGAGCGAGACTTCCAATGCAGCGACGTCCTCGAACAGGCCTTCGCTGCGCTCGCGCAATTTCCCGCAGCTCGCCGCGTAGCGGGTCAGCGCGTCGGAGCGCGAGGTCCCCGGGTGGGCGGGCGGCAGCTCGGGGTGAAAACGCTGGAAAAACTCGGGGACGTACTCCATGCCCCAGTCGGCGAGTCCGGCCAGCTTCGGTTCGGCGGTCGAGCTGAGAAACCAGGGCGCATCGCCGCGGTAGACCAGCTCCGGCTCGCCGATTCGTCCATGCCAGGCGATGCCGGACGGCGCGCCGAGGTTCGAATCCGGGTGCAGGAGCTCGAGATACGTGTCTTCGCCGTAGAGGTAGAGGCCGGTGTACGTCCTGTCCTTTCGCACCGTGGTGCGTTTCTCGACGGCGCCGAGATCGTTCTGCACGAACTCGCTCGCCCAGACCGCGTCGAACGTCTCGCGCGACGGCGTGACGAAGAAGTGGTTCAACAGCAGCATGGCGGCCGCTGTCATCACTTGATCTTCTCCACGAACGGCGTCTTGACCACCTGAGCCGCGACCGGCTTGCCGCGGACCTCGACGTCGAACGCGGTGCCGATTCTGGACAAGTCGGTCGGGACGTAGGCGAGGCCGATCGGCTCCTTGAGCACCGGGCTCATCGTTCCGGAAGTGACTTCGCCGACGCGCTGGCCGTCTTTCAGGACCGGGTAGCCGTGGCGCGCGATGCCCTTGCCGGTCAGCTTGAAGCCTATCAGACGACGTTTGAGGCCTTGGGCCTTTTGCTGCTTGAGCGCATCGGACCCGATGAAACCACTTGGTTTTTCCAGTTTGACGATCCAGGCGAGGCCGGCCTCGAGCGGCGTATGGTCCTCGTCCATGTCGTTGCCGTACAGACGATAGGCGACCTCGAGCCGCAGCGAGTCGCGCGCGCCGAGGCCGCAGGGTGTCGCACCTTTGGCCACCAGCGTGTCCCACAGCTTGCGCGCGCCGCCGGGGGGGACGAAGACCTCGAATCCGTCCTCGCCGGTGTAGCCGGTTCGCGCGACGATGCAGCCGGGGACGCCGGCCACGGTCGCATCGCGGAAGTGGTAGTACGCGAGGTCGATCACTTTCGGCTGGCAGAGTTGGTCGACGAGCGCGGCCGCCTGCGGTCCCTGGATGGCGATCTGCGCCCAGTCGTCGGAGCGCTGCTCGACCCGCGCGCCTTCCGCGTGATCCTTCATCCAGGTGAAATCTTTTTCGCGCCCGCTGGCGTTGACACAGATGAACAGGCGGGAGGGCGAATACCGGTAGACGATGATGTCGTCGATCACGCCGCCCTTCTCGTTGCAGAGCACGCTGTACTGCGCCTGGCCGTCGGCGCACTTCGAGAGATCGTTCGTCACCAGCCGCTGGGCGGATTCGAGCGCTCCCGCGCCATCGATGGTCACCTCGCCCATGTGGCTGACGTCGAAGATGCCGACCCGCTCGCGGACGGCGGCGTGCTCCTCGAGGACACCCTTGTATTGCACCGGCATGTCCCAGCCGGCGAACTCGACGATGCGAGCTCCGGCCGCGAGATGCGCTTCATACAATGGTGTACGCAGGGCCACGGGGTCCGCGAAGCTAGCGGTGTCATGCGCGGCGCGCAAGCGTGATAGAGCCGAAGCGTGGACCGCCGGCTGCTCGCCAAAGCGTACGACCGGAGCGCCGAGGGGTACGACGCGCGGTTTCGCGAGCTGCAGCGGGTGAAGTTTCGCGCCGCGGCACAGTTCCTCCGCGCAGGTCCGCTCTGCGTCGACGCCGGAGGCGGGACGGGATTGCTGCTGGAATGGGCGCGCGAGGAGAAGCCGGAGCTCTTGAAATCGCGTTGGCTACTCGTCGATCTCAGCCTCGGGATGCTGCGCGTCGCCCGCACGCGGACGCCGCTCGTCGCTGCGGGCCGACCTGATCTGCGCGTTCACGTCCGTGCTGGATGCGGTGCCGCGCACGCTGACCGAGTTGGCGGGCGTGTTGAACCCGGGCGGGCAGCTGGTGGTGAGCTTTCTCGCCGCGGAGGCACCGGCGACTTTTCCGCTGCGCCTCGAAGCGCGGTTGGCGGCGGGCCAGGACGTCGTCTTCGTGTTGCGAAAGGACGTCCCATGAGACTGCAGGGCCAGGTCGCCATCGTCACCGGATCATCCCGCGGCGTGGGCCGTGCCGTCGCGCTCGCTCTCGCCCGCGAGGGCTGCGACATCGTGGTCGCCGCCAAGACCGAGGAGCCGCACGCGCGCCTGCCGGGCACCATTCACGACACGGCGGATGCGGTGCGCGCGCTGGGACGCAAGGCGCTGCCGGTGAAGTGCAACGCGCTCGATGAATTCGGACGCGCCGACATCCTGATCAACAACGCGGGCGCCATCCACTGGGCGCCGGTCGCCGAGTGGCCGGCGGGCAAGTTCGACCTGGTGACCGGCGTCAACGTGCGCGGCGCCTTCCTCTGCTCGCGCGCCGCGATTCCACACATGCGTGCTCGCAAGCACGGCCGGATCGTGATGATGTCGCCGCCGGTGAACGTCGCGAAAGTTGCCGGAAAGGCGCCGTACCTGGTCTCGAAAATGGGCATGACGATGCTGGCGCACGCCATCGCCGAGGAAGAGCGTGAGAACGGCATCGCCGCCTGCGCGCTGTGGCCGGTGACGATGATCGAGAGCGAGGCCACCCGTTTCTTCCAGATGGGCGGACCGGCCGAGTGGCGGACGCCGCAGATCCTCGCCGACGCGACGGTGGAGATCTGCTGCGCCGATCCGGCGAGGGTCTCGGGTCGCGCCCTCTACGACGAGGAGATCCTGCGCGAGCTGCGTTCCATTTCCGACTTCTCCACCTACTCCGTCGTCCCTGGAACCACACCTGCGCCTGTATGCCGCCAGATGGTCGAGTAGACTGGGACCCACATGGAACGCGTTCCGATCGTCTTTCCCATCCGTTTCGCCAGCCGCAACGTCGCGGTGCAGACGACGACCCGCGAGCTGAGCCCGCGCGGCGTGCTGGTGCGCTGTCTCGAGCCGCCGCCCATCGACACTCTCCTCTCCGTCAAGCTCTACCTGCCGGGTTCGCGGGACGGCATCCAGCTCGAGGCGGTGGTCCGCGAGATGGCGCGGCCCGGAAGCGAGCCGGGTTTCTGGGCCGAGTTCAGCGCGCTGCGCGACGCGGAGCGGGCCCAGATCGTCGACGCGCTCGAGCGCCGCGAACGGGCCGCGGAATCCGCGCCGGCGGGCGCCGTCGCGGTGCAGACGCAGGGCGACGATCCGCGGCGCGCGTTCCCCCGCTACCCGGCGAAATTCGCCGTCCGATTCGCGACCGTGCAGGACTTCGTCCTCGAGTACGCGGCCAACATCAGCGCCGGCGGCGTGTTCGTGCACACCGAGGACCCGCCGCCGCTCAAGACGGTGGTGCGCATCGAGATGGAGCTTCCCGGCGGCGGTGCGCCGGTGCCTGCGCGCGGCGTGATCGTGCATCGGGTGACGCCGCAGGAAGCGCAGGCGCGCCGGACGATGGCGGGGATGGGCGTGCAGTTCGTCGACGCGGACGACGAGTTCCGCGATCGGATCAACGCCGCGATCGACCACATATTGAAGAAAGGGTAACTGCAAAAGCGCACCGCGGAGGCGCGGAGAGCGCGGAGGTTCGCGGAGAAAATGCGGGTTGGGTTTGGTGCTGATCCGCCGCACCGCGCCTGCCCGATCCCCGAAAGACTCCGCGTTCTCCGCGCCTCCGCGGTGGCGCTTGAAGCCTTACACGACTCGGGCGCCGGGGACTCCGGCTTCGACGACTTCGGAGCGGCCGCCGACGCGCAGGGCGGC
>VBLM01000020.1 GCA_005879095.1 Deltaproteobacteria bacterium | reverse complement strand
GGTGAAGAAGGACAGGTTCGGGTTGGGCATCTTGAGGAACGTCATCACCAGCGCGCCGAACATGGCGAGCGGCACCGATCCGGCCAGGATCACGAACGGATCGCGGAAGCTGTTGAACTGCGCCGCCAGCACCAGGAAGATGAGCACGATGGCCAGCATGAAGGCGGGCAGGAACTTGTCGCCCTCGCTCCGCAGCTGCCTTGATTCTCCTGTGTAATCAATGGCGTAGCCCTTGGGCAGGATCTGCCGCGCCTCGTCCTCCAGATAGCGCAGGGCCTCGTCGAGCGGCCGCATCGCCACGCCCGAGAGCTTGACCGCGTTGAGCTGCTGGAACCGCTCCAGTGCGCGCGGCGTGACCGTGTCCTGCATCTTCGCGATGGTGCTGAGCGCGACCAGCTGCCCGTTCGGCCCGGTGACGTAGATGTCCTGCAGCTGCTCGGGATTGAGCCGCCCCGACTGCGCGATCTGCGGGATCACCTTCCGACTGCGCGATCTGCGGAATCACCTTGTAGCTGCGGCCGGCGATGCTGAAGCGGTTGACGTAGTTGCCGCCCACCATCGAGGAGATGTCCTGCCCGACCTGCTGCAGATTGAGGCCCAGCTCGGCTACCTTGTCGCGATCGATCACGATCTGCGACTCGGGCTGATCGATCTTGGTGTCGATCTGCGGCGGGAAGGCGAAGATCCCGCTGGTGGCCGCCTTCTGCTGCAGCTTCTGGGCGAAGCCGAGGATCTCGCTCGGCTCCGCGGTCGAAGCGAGGATGAACTCGACCGGGAAGTTGCCGCCTCCCGGCAGCGCCGGCGGGAGCACCGCGAACGTCTGCACGCCCGGAATCGCGGACACCTTGCCGAAGATCTCCGGCAGGATCTGCGCCGCGGAGCGCTTCCGCTCGGTCCAGGGCTTGAGGCCGTCGCCCCAGAATCCGCCGGTGGGGAACGTGATCTGGAAGGTGAACTGCGTCTCCGGCGTCTTCATCACCGTTTCATTGATCGCGTGCGTCGACTGCGTCACTTGCTGCAGCGTCGAGTTGGCCGGCGTGTTGACGATGCCGAAGATCACGCCTTGGTCCTCGGTGGGCGCCAACTCTTTTGGCGACTGCATGAACATGAGGATCGCGAGCACCGAGATGATCGCCCAGGCCAGGTAGATCGGTCCGCGGTGCGTGAGCACCGACTGCAGGGTGCGGCCGTAGGCCGCCTTGACGCGATCGAAGGTGTGGTTGATCTTTGCGGCGAGGCCGTGCTCCTCGGTGTCGCGGTCGAGGAGATACGCCGACATCACCGGCGAGAGCGTCAGCGCGACGATGCCGGAGATGGTGACCGCGCCAGCCAGCGTGAGCGCGAACTCGCGGAAGAGCGAGCCGGTCAGGCCGCCCTGGAACGCGATCGGCGCGTAGACCGCGGCGAGCGTGATGGTCATCGAGATGATCGGCCCGACGAGCTCGCGCGCGCCTTTCAGCGCCGCGTCGAGCGGTTTGAGTCCCTCGCGCAGGTGGCGCTCGACGTTTTCCACCACCACGATCGCGTCGTCCACCACCAGTCCGACGGATAGGACGATCGCCAGCAGCGTGAGCAAATTGATAGTAAATCCAAATGATTGGATGAGGAAGATGCCGCCGATCAGCGAGGTCGGGATGGCCACCACCGGCACCAGCGACGAGCGCAGCGAGCCGAGGAAGAGGAAGATGACGATGACCACGATCAGCACCGTCTCCAGCAGCGTCTCCACCACTTCGCTGATGGCGCTGCGGATGTAGGCGGTCGCGTCGTACGCGATGACCGCCTTGATCTGCTCGGGGATGTCGCGCTGCAGATTGTTCATCTCCACGCGCACGCGCTTGATCACATCGAGCGCGTTGGCGTTGGGCAGCGACCAGACGCCGATGAAGACCGCCGTCTGCCCGCTGAAGTTCACCTGCGTGTCATAGTCCTCGGCGCCAAGTTGCACGTCGGCCACGTCCTTCAGACGAACCGTGGCGCCGCCGCTCTGCCGCACGACCATCTTCTCGAACTCGTCCACCGAGCGCAGGTCGGTGTTGGCGGTCAGGTTCACCTGCACCAGCCGGCCCTTCGTGGTCCCGACCGCAGCCAGGTAGTTGTTGGCGGCCAGCGCCTGGCGGATCTGCGCGGGGCTGATGTTGAGCGCCGCCATCTTGTCGGGCTTGAGCCAGATGCGCATGGCAAACGTGCGCGCGCCGAGGATGTCCGCGCGCTGCACGCCCTCGATCGCCGACAGGCGCGGCTGCACGACGCGCACCAGGTAGTCGGTGATCTCGTTCTGCTTGAGGAATTCCGAGGAGAAGCTCAGGTACGCCGAGGCGAACTGGCTGTCGGCAGATTCGATATTCAAAACGGGTACTTCGGCTTCAGGCGGCAGATCGCGCCGGACCTGGTCGACCTTGGAGGAGATCTCCGAGAGCGCCTTGTTGGCATCGTGATTGAGGCGCAGGCGGGCGCGGATGATCGACACGTTCTGCTTGCTGTCGGACTCGATGTAGTCGATGCCGTCCGCCGCCGCGATCACCCGCTCGAGCGGCGTGGTGACGAATCCGCGCACCAGCTGCGCGTTGGCCCCGACGTACGCGGTGGTGACGGTGATGGCCGCGTTCTCGCTGCGCGGATACTGCCGCACGTTGAGCGAACGGATGGCCTGCACGCCGGCGATGACGATGAGCAGGTTGACGACAAGCGCCAGAACTGGCCGCCGGATGAAGAGGTCGGTGAAGCTCATTTGGGATCCGTCAGCTTGGGCGCCGCCTGGGCTTCCGGCGCGAGGTCGTTGCGAATGACCAGCGTGCTTCCGTTGTGCAGCTTGAACGCGCCGCTGGAGACGATTTCCTCGCCCGCGTTCAGCCCGGTGACGACCGCCACCAGGTCGCCGCGCCGCTCGCCGAGGCGGACGAACTTCTGGTGCGCGACGAGCTGCTTGTCCTTCTGCTCGATCGCGAAGACCGAGTCGCCGTACGGCGCGTAGATCACCGCCGTCGCCGGGATCACCAGCGCGGGGCGCTCGTCGGGCGAGAGCACGTCGACGTTGGCGAACATGCCCGGCCGCAAGCGACCGTCACTGTTGGGGAAAGTCGCACGGACCCGGACGTTGCGGGTGGCCAGATCGACCTCCGGGTTGACGGTCGTGACGAGGCCGTTCCAGTTCTGATCGGGAAACACGTCGGTGCGCAGCCGCGCCTGCATCCCGACGCGCAGATCGGCGAGCACCTGTTGCGGCAGCCAGAAGTCGGCGTGGATCGGGTTGATCGACTGCAGCGAGGCGATGGCCGTCCCCGGCGAAAGCACCTGCCCCAGCTCGACCTGCCGGATGGCGACGCGGCCGTCGAACGGCGCGTGGATGGTCTTCTTGGCGATGGTGGCCTTGAGCACCGCGACATTGGCGGAGCTCTGGTTGAAGCGGGCCTCGGCCGCGTCGAGATCGGCGGGCGTGGCCGCGTTCTGGCCACGCAGCGTCCGGGTCCGGCCCAGGTTGCTCTTGGCGAGCGCGGCCTCGGCCTCGGCGGAGGTGAGCTGCGCCTCTTCGGTCGAGGTGTCCATCCGGACCATCACGTCGCCGCGGCGGACGAACGCGCCCGACTCGAAACCGAGCTCGCGCACCGTGCCCGGCACTTCGGAAGCGACGGTGACGGCGCGCACCGCGACCAGCGTGCCGACCGCCTCGCGCGAGGCCTGCCACTTCACCGCGTCGACCTTGGCGGAAGTCACCGTCTCGGGCGGAATGGCGAACGACTTGCCGGCCTTGATCATGGCGCCGATCTGCATCGCCTTGATCCCGGCGAGCACGACGATGATCGCGACCACCCCGCCCACCGCCAGGAACCACACCCGTTTCTTGCCGGTCCGCACCGGAACCGCTGCCATTTCCACGCGAGCCTCCGCCCTGATGGGGGATTCGATGCCTTTCAGCGCCACCTGGTTCATTGCATACCTTCCTTGAGGAGCCCTTGTCCTGCTGCGAGTCGAAGCTGGGCACGGGCGTTGACCAGATCGGCGTCGGCCTGGATGCGCGCCACGTCCGCCGCGAACGCGTCGCGCTGAGCCTGCAAGAGATCGAGCTGGGTGATCGTGCCGGCCTGGTAACGATCGTGTGCCTGTGCGACGGCGTGGGCGGCGGCCGTCTGGCCGACCCGCGCCGATCGGCTGCGGGCGATGTCGGCCTCGACCGTCTCCCACTGGCGGTGGATGGCGTCCCGCGCGGCGAGCCGTGCCCTCAGCTCCCGGGCGCGCGCTCCGTCAGCGACCGCTTCCAGGTTGCGAACGCCGGCCGGGGTGGTGAAATCCAGCGCCCAGGTCAGTCCGATCACGGCCTGCCACGTCCACCGGTGGCCGATGAAGCCCGGCGAGGTCGTGCCGTGCTCGGTGAAGGTGCCGGCGAGGGCCGGCAAGTAGGTGAATTTTTGCGCGCCCGCCTGCTGCTCGGCGGCCTGCGTGGTGTCGCTGGCCGCGGCCACCGCCGGAAGACGATCGAAACCCTCTTCGAACGAGGGCAACGGCGGCTCGACATGCAGATCGTCGGTCAGCTGCACCACCGCGGACATGTCCGGCTTCAGATCGGACGCCGACTCGAGCGCGCGGACGGCCAGCGCAACTTGCAGATTCGCCACCGCCAGCTGTTGCGTCTGCAGCTCGACGTCGGCGCGGGCCCGGTCCACGTCCAGCGCCTGCCCGACGCCGGCGTCGTACCGGTTCTGCGCCAGCTTGAGGTTTTCTCGCGCGACGTCGAGCGCCTTCTGCGAAGCCGTCACCAGCGCCAGGTTCGCGACCAGCTGGTAATACCCCTGCGCGACCTGCGCCTGGACCCCGAGGCGGGATGCGGCGAGCTGCTCGCCGGCCGCTTTTGCCCCTGTATCCGTGGCGTTGACGCGTGACCAGCCGGCCAGGTCGACCAGCGGCACGTTGAGGGTCGCGAAGCCGTCCCACTGGTCGATCGGCGAGAGCGTGTAGGTCTGGCCCGAGAGGGTGACGACCGAATCGTACTGGTTGCGCGTGTACGTGCCGCGGGCGGAAACGCCCGGCAGCACCCGGCCGAACGCCAGGTCGTGCTGGGCGTTCTGCTGGTCTAGGTTGGCCTTCGCCTCCAGCGCGTCGGGATTGTGCTGGAGGGCCGATTTGACGAACGCATCCAGGGGCTGGAGCGCGAACGCAGGCGACGAGAGGAGCAGCAAGCCCGGAACCAGGAGCCTCATACCCTTACGTCGAACGGGAAGATCGTAGATCGACATGCCGCGGGCCCTCTTCACAGAACGTGCCAGCCTTTCGGCTGCTCGTTCACGAAATTTCAATTGCTGGAACCGCATACACTTATCGACCGCCCTTCCGGCAGGATGCGCGATCCGGCATTCCCCGTGCATACTGAGGGGATGAATCCGAACGACGGTCCGGCTTTTGCGAGTACAGCGGGCATGATGCCGCCCGCACCGCCCGGGGCCAGCTGGGCTTTCAAGGTCAAGCGGGCCGCTTCGTACTCTCACATCTTCATTGCAATTCTGTTCGTCCTCGGGCTCTGGCGGGCCGACTATCCGGCCTGGCGTACGGCGGCGGTGGCGGTTCTACTGTTCGCAAACCTGGTCCGGGAGCGTCCCGAGGACTGCCCGCGGACCGGCACCACCATCTGGCTCCTCGGGGTCTTTTCCCAGTTCGTCATCGCCGGGCTGACCGGCGGGCTGCGCAGCCCGTTCCTCATCGCCACCATCCCGCCGCTCTCCGGCATCCTGGTCACGTTCGGCTGGTCGCGGGAGTCGAAAGCGGCGATGAAGCTCGCCATCGTCGGGGCGCTCGCGCTGATTCTCTTGCCCTCCAGCTGGCTCGGTCCGACGGTTGCCGAGCCGTACTACGCGCAGCTGATCGGCCTGACGCTGTTCGCCACCGTCTTCCTCCACAGCGCGTACGTGATCGCGATGACGAAGGCGCTGCACGAGAGCCGCGGCCACTTCGATCGGGCCCGCGACCAGCGCGTTCACGAAGCAATGGCCCGGGCGCGCGAGCTGGAACAGCTCTCCGCGCAGCTCTCGCACGAATTGAAGAACCCGCTCGGCGCGATCAAGGCGCTGGTCCAGCTCTCGCGGAAGGACGCCTGCGACGAAAAGTCGGCCGAGCGGCTCAAGGTGGCCGAGTCCGAGGTCGAGCGGATGGGCTGTATCCTGCAGGAATACTTGTCTTTTTCGCGGCCGCTGGAGAAGCTGCGGCGCGAGCGGCTCTCGCTGGCGTCGCTCGCGGACGAAGTGATCGATCTGCTCGGCGCGCAGGCGTCGGGGGCCGGCGTGGCGCTGCGGCGGACCGGCGAGTCGTCGATCGAGGCCGATCCGCGCCGGCTGCGCGAGGCGCTCTTCAACCTGGTGGCCAACGCGCTCGACGCGACGCCGCGCGGCGGCAGCGTCGAGGTCCGCATCGTCCAGAGCGACGGCCACGCGCGCGTCGAAGTGCGCGATTCCGGCCGCGGCATGCCGCCCGACGTGCTCGAGCGCGTGGGGACGCCGTTCTTCACCACCCGCGAACAGGGCACCGGCCTCGGCGTGGCGATGGCGCGAGCGGCCTTCACCCAGCACGGCGGCTCGCTCGAGTACGACAGCGAGGAGGGCCGCGGGACGGTCGCGACCGGCACGCTGCCGCTTCGTCTCGAAGGGAGGCCGGTTGGCGCGGCTGCTGCTGGTTGACGACGAGCCGGCCATGCTCTTCGCTCTGAAGGAGCTGGCGGAATCGCGCAAGCACGAGACGGTCCTGGCGAAGACGGGCGCGGACGCGCTCGCGGCGCTGGAGGGCGTCGACGCGGTGGTCAGCGATTACGCGATGCCGGGCATGGACGGCGTGCAGCTCTTGCAGGCCATCCGCGAGCGCGACGCGACGCTGCCGGTGATCCTTTTGACCGCGCACGGCTCGGAGCGGCTGGCGGTGCGGGCGATGAAGACCGGCGCGTACGAGTACGTGACCAAGCCGTTCGACATCGAGGAGATGGCGCTGGTGATCGAGCGCGCTCTCGAGGCCCGCGCGCTCCGCGTACAGAATCGGCGCCTCTCGGCGGAGAAGGCGATCGGCCGCAGCATCGTGTCGGAATCGGGAGCGATGCGGCGCTTGATCGACGCCGTCAGCCGGGTAGCGCCCAAAGACGTGACGGTGCTGGTCCACGGCGAGACCGGCACCGGCAAGGAGCTGGTGGCGGCGTTGATCCACGCCGAGAGCAAGCGCGCGCAGGGTCCGCTGGTACGGTTCAACTGCGCGGCCATTCCCGGCGAGCTGGCCGAGGCCGAGCTGTTCGGACACGCGCGCGGCGCGTTCACCGGAGCAGGCCAGGCGCGCCGCGGGTTCTTCGCCGAAGCGAACGGCGGCACGCTGGTGCTCGACGAGGTCGGCGAGCTGCCGATCGCGCTGCAGGCCAAGCTCTTGCGGGCGCTGCAGGAGGGCGAGATTCAGCCTGTAGGTGCGGGTCGGGTGGAGCACGTGGATGTGCGTGTCATCGCCTGCACCAACCGCGATCTCGCTGCCGACGCGCGCAGCGGCCGGTTTCGCGAAGACCTGTATTACCGGCTGGCGGTGGTGGAGCTGACGGTGCCGCCGCTGCGCGAGCACCGCGAGGACATCCCGGCGCTGGCGGCCGAATTCGCGCGCCGGTATGCGGAGCGATTCGGCGTCGAGGGCGTCCGGCTTTCCCCCGAGCTGGTCGAGTCGCTCCGCAACGCCGACTGGCCGGGCAACGTGCGGCAGCTGGAGAACATGATCGCGCGGATGGTGGCGCTCGGGACCGGCGGCGAGATCGGCGCGCAATCGCTCCCGGCGGCGCCCGCGCAGCCGGCCGGGACCACGCTCTGGGAACAGCTCGACGCTTACGAGCGGAGCCTGATCGAGCAGGCGCTCGCGGCCACTTCCGGGAATCAGTCGGAGGCGGCGCGGCGGACGGCCTGCGGGCTCGCGGTCAGCCGCGCGACGAAGTCGACCGAAATCTTGCTGCCCGCGGAGGGCAGCGAGACGCCGAATTCGCTCAGATCGATCTGGAAGGAAGTGCTGGCGATCACCCGATCGTCTGCACGAGCAACGTCGACGTGGACGGCGAACGGCCGCGTCACGCCGTGCAGCGAGATCGTTCCCTCGAACCGATCCTGCCGTGCCACGCCCTGCACTTCGACGGCCGGATAGCGCGCCGAGTCGACCGCCGCGCGCAGCTGCGAATCGAAGTCGGCATGGCCGGAATCGAACGAGTCGATCGGGACGCGCAGGCGGATCTGCGCGCTCTGCGGCGTCAGCGCCGTCGCGCTCCACTCCAGCGAGTGCGAGACCCCGGAGATCTGCCCTCCGCCCACTTGCGCTTCGTAGGTCACCAGCGCCTGTTCGGGCTGGTCGGCGCCGGCCGCGGTCGCGATCGCAAGCAGGAATGTCGAGAGCAATCGCATGCGATCAGGATGAGCAAGAAGCGGGCCGGATTCGAGTCGGAGGGCGGCCGCGACGAAATTGCTGGATCGCCGGTCAGGGTGTGCCGGTGCTGCGGGCAGCTTCCTGCCATGGACCGCGCGGGCCGCCGGCTCGCCAGCGGAACCGCTGCTCGGCGCTGCGTCCTTCCGTCACGTCGGCGACGAGCTCGCCAAGGATCGGAGCGAACTTGAAGGCGTGGCCGCTGTCGCCGGCAGCCACCACGACGTTCGGCCGGGCCGGATCGCGCGCGATCCAGAAGTGACCGTCGGGGGAGTCGCAGTAGAGGCAGATGCGGGTGGAGACGAGCGGCGCATCGGCGAGCTGCGGGAAGGTTTCGCCCAAGAATGCGCGAAGCTCGGCGATTTCTTCGGCGGTGACGGCGCGATCGGGCGATTCCGGGTGCATCGGGCGGCCGGGACCGTGGCGGGCGACCTTGATCACGCCGGTCGACGGGTGGACCGGGAAGCCGTACCAGCCGGTCGAGGAGATGTCGGCGCAGAAGACGGGAAACTTTTCCGCTGCGAACGGCGCCGGATCGCGCGGCATCAGGTGAAAAACCGGATGTCCGGTCGATCGGAATTCGCCCGCGAGATGCGGAAGAACGTGCGGCGTCCAGGCGCCGAGCGCGAGAACGATCCGGTCCGCCTTCACCTCGCCGGTGAACTCTCCTTCGACCAGCTCGACGCCGGCGCGGCGCGCTTCCTCGACCAGCCGCGCGATCGCTTTTCCACTCTCGACGAAACCGCCCACCGGGTTGAACGTGCCGCAGGTCCAGGCCTCGCTCCAGGCGGGAAATCGCTTCAGGATGGCCGCGGCGTCGAGCATTTCGATCGGATGGCCGCGGCGCGAGAGGACGTCGAAGCTATCCTGCTCCAGCGTTCCGGGACGCATCGGCGTGCGGCGCAGGAAGAGCAGTCCGACCTCGTGGTAGAGCGGCGCGAGATCGCGATTCCAGCGGCGCCAGCCCTCGA